>CAIYOL010000039.1 GCA_903927855.1 uncultured Planctomycetota bacterium | reverse complement strand
CAACTGTTTTGTAACAGCACGCTGCTTATTCTGATTCGCTGATAAGGCTTCATTTCCCGCCACAGCAGGGGGCTAAACAACAAAGCCATCAGGATAATAATCAGCAGGTGCTTACCCCTTGCCCCAGCTACAAAGAGCATCGTGAACAAAATCGGCATCATCAAAAGCACGGTCCCCAAGTTCGGCTGAAGCAGAATCAAAATCATCGGCAAAAGGGTCAAAGCAAAAGGCCCAATCAGGGCACTGAATTTTCGATAGTTGCTGCGATACCTGAGGTACCACGCGAGTGCGAGGATGTAAGCGAGCTTGCAAAATTCTGAGGGCTGAAACTGGATGGACCCGATTTTTATCCATCTGCGGGCGGAGTTAATGACCGGCACAAAGGGCAAATTTACAACCTTATCGAGCAGCAAGACGGCCAAGAGCACCAGCACAAAAGCATATATCCATCCACTGACGGCCCCTAATCGGCGGTAATTGGCGAGGTTAGCAGCTATGAAGCCAACAGCCCCTATCGCTGCGAATACGAGCTGTTTTTTCCAGAGATTAGCCAAATCATCAGTAGGGCCTTCCTGTGCCGGGTGACCGATTGAATAAAGGGTTGCTATCCCTATCGCGACCAGCGTTAAAGCGGCAGCCAGCAGCGTTAGTCTCACAACCAAAAACCGGCCTTTTAGCAATTTATACATAAAGCAGCAAAATAACAAAAAAAGGCCGAAATTGCGAAAAAATTATTTTTTCAGGGGAAAATAGCATTTTAAACCTCCCGCAACAGCCCAAACAGGCATATTTGCCTAAATTAACAGCCCCGAGGTGTATTTTTATGGAGTTCCCATAAAAACAGGGAATGTGCCGATTTTTTTGATTTTTTAAATTTTTTTACATTTTTTCCTTGATTTATTTGGGGGTATATGATATTTTACAATCGACCTTCACATATAAAACACTGTGCTAAGCAGTCTTTTAGCACGAATTTTTCGCCAAACGGCGGGAAAGGAGGAGCACGGAAGAGCACGATAAGGATGCCTTTTCTGTGTGGCTGTTCTTGCCAACCAAGGCACTATGCTCGAGTGTAAAGCACAATATCTGTACAGGTATACTGAATTACGAAATTTCAATACGGAAAGAAGCCAAGAAATAAACCAAGATGCAGAGTGTGTAGCTCTGCGATAAGAAGAAAAGAAAGGAAAGGTGTATTATGAAGAAAATCGTATTATTATTTTTTGTGTTGTTGTTTATGTCAGTGCCAGTGATGGCCTTGCCGTCGAATGTCGACATCACCTGCACTAAAAATATGACAGACGGTAACTGGGTTACTGTGTCATATGTAAGCGACCATAATAGGATTCGGGCGTTCGGCCTGGATATAACCACCGAGGTTAATAAAATTACACAGGTGGTTGCGTTAGACGCGAATTACCGGATTTTTCCTGGTCAAATGACTTTCGTGTCAGGCGATATTAACTCGTACGGGACGTGTTACGACCCCTGCGACCTTGGTGACGCCAATGTCGCTATTGAGATGGGTTCGCTGTACACTCTGGACTCGAATTATTCCAGCGACCCGAATGCCGGCTACCGTACTACGCCACCGAGTACCAGCGGTAATCTGCTGAAGTTCAAGGTTGAGAGCGCTAATACTTGGGCAGTTGACGTGAACGTACATCGCGGCGGCATTGTTATGGAAGACCCCTGTGAAACGCCGAGCATTGATAGTCCGCTCTGCACCGGAGTCTTTATTCCGACAACGGTGTATTATGACTGGGGCGATGCGCCTAATACGTATTTGACACTAAAGGCAGTAAATGGACCCAACCATGTTATGGCTGCTACCGGTCCGATACTCGGCACCAATAGAGATGCTGAAGCGGACGGCCAGCCCTCACTGAACTGTGATCTTGATGATAATACTGGTGTCCCGGACGACGAAGACGGCGTAACGGCCCTCACAGGTGTTTGGGGTAATCCAGGAGCCGGAACTGTTAATGTAGCGGTATCGCAAGGCCCCGGTTATCTCAATGCGTGGGTTGACTTTAATAACGACGGCGACTTTGCCGATGCCGGTGAGCAAATTTTCATCAATACAGCTGTGACCCCTCCGGGCGGCGCCCTTGGTTTCTCAGTACCTTCAACAGCGCTCACGAATATCGCCCTGAAGTCTCGCTTTAGAGTTACTTCTTACACACTGCCGACCGGGACGTACTACGGAGCGGCAACTGACGGTGAGGTCGAAGACTACAATACGCCCAGCATGATTACATGCCCGAACACCGTTGGTTCGGCGACGACCCCGAACCCAGCGAATAACGCTGTAGACGTCAACCTGTACAGGGACCTTGTCTGGACCAAGGGGACCGGTGCGAGATCGCACAATGTGTATTTCGGCACCGCAAATCCTCCGCCGTTCAAGCAAAATCAGACAAGCGTAACCTATGACACAGGGACAAATGAGGACTCCAACCATGTAGATTATTACTGGCGCATCGATGAGGTGAACGGCTGCGCGGTCTCAACAGGAACACAGTGGAAATTTACTACTAACCTTGATTGTATGGTTGCTCCACCTGCTACCACGACTGCTCACTGGAGCGATTGGAAGACTTATGGTAAGCCGACTTGCTGGTGCTACCAGAGACAATGCCGCGGTGATATCAACGGTAAAAAGACCGGCACCTGGGTGTCATCGGCTGATTTAAGCCTCTTTAGAAGCGCACTCCTTGTGGCAGATGCGAATTTCTTGCCGCCGAGCGGCTCGCACTATCCGTGGGGAATCTGTGCCGACCTCAATCAAAAGAAGACCGGAACCCGCGTCTCATCGTCTGATTTGACTATTTTGAGGACTTACCTGCTCGCAATAGATGCGAATGTACCGCCATGCCCGAATAACTGGGACGGCGCTGGTGCCGATGATTTCAGGTGGTGGGCATCACCTCCGTAAAGTATGGTTTTTTTGAAGTAGTGAATCTGCCTGCGGCGGGTAAATCCGCCGCAGGCAGATAATGTGTTTTATGTAAAAAAGTAAATCATATTGGCTGCCTCGAAATACCTGAGTGTGGAGGGCGTTTGGAGGTAGTGAGAATTGAAAGGAGAAGATGATGAAGAAGTTGTTAGTTTTGACTTTGGTTCTTGGAATGGCGTCTATGGCCAGTGCAGCATTGCAGATTTCGGTCGGCACCAATCAGGATCCTCAGGATTCAATGATTGTTATTCAGCCGAGCGACGAAATCAGTCTTGGTATCTGGACAAATGCTGACATTGTTCCTAGTGGCCCTTCAGAAGGCGACTGGGTACTCATTTGCGACACTGCTGGTGCTACAATCAGCGGTGGAGCAAAGATTCCGTATGGCGATGTTTCAATGCAGGTTCTATGGCTTGCATCTGAACAAGGTGTTACTCTCATGCCTGACGGTCAGGATGGCGATGTTGGCTCGGTATTGCTCGCGGGCACTACAACCCTAATCCCTGCAAGCACGCAACTCTTTGGTGGCATTAACTTCCATTGTGAAGGCCCGGGTGATGTGATTATTACTCTTGCGAAAATCAACGAGAACTGGGAGTACACTGGAGATGTTTATGACACTCTCGTAATCCACCAGATTCCAGAGCCGGCAACAATTGCCTTGCTCGGACTCGGCGGACTGCTTCTGAAGCGTCGTAAATAAACAACCAGGAACCTACAGTTTAGTAGTGAAAAAGGCAGGTCTTTGACCTGCCTTTTTTATTTGTTTATTTTGACGCTGATTTCGCAGATTAACGCAGGTATTTAACTATTTATTTCTACGAAATCAGAGTCAAATTTTATCGTCGGCGGGCTGTTTCAAATATCTTCCGCTTGACCTCCAGGGATTCACCGAAGTTCAGCAATAAGCCAATATCAATATCGGTGGCTTTTAAATAATTAACCAACTGTGTTTCATGGGCGGCATTAATAGTCTGTACTGCCTTAATTTCTAATATTACCTTATCAGCTACAACTATATCAGCAAAGTATTCACCAACGGCCTGTCCATCATAATATACCGAAATCGGCTTCTCAGGCATAATATCAAGCCCCATTTTACGCAATTCCAGCACCATCGCATTATGGTAAACCTTTTCAAGAAAGCCATATCCAAGCTCATTGTGAACATTCTGAGCCGCTTTGATTATCTGTTGTGTCAATTCTTGATGTTTATACATATTTTCTCTTGTTTTAATCTGCGTCCCAAAAACGCTTATTGTATGAATCAGCGAAATCAGCGTCAAAATATAACTATAATTTTAATGAAATCAGCGCAATCTGCGTCAGAAAAATAAATGGCTGTGAAATCAGTGGCTGAATGGCCTTTTTTGGCTGTAAAAAAGGGGGTTTTCGGGGTTTTAAAATTTTTTGAAAAAAAGAGATTTTTTGCTTGCATTGGGGGAGCTGTTCTGGTATACTGCTGTTTAATCTTTCGGGGGAAAGAAGACTCATATACTAAGGGGGTAAGAGAAAACTCAACTGTAGTGTTTTTTGCGTTTATTTTTCGGGGCTGGGAAAACTCATCGAAGATAGCAGGTAATTAATAGTTATTTGTTCTTTTTTGAATGAAT
>CAIYOL010000038.1 GCA_903927855.1 uncultured Planctomycetota bacterium | reverse complement strand
GATAAGTATAAGCATCACTTAATAACTTGCAATAGGCAATTGGGATTGAATTTTTCCCCGCACCCCCTTTATATGATTTCGCATACGTTTACGAATGAGCATTTCCGCCCTTGGTATTACGTTACGTTCGAGCGACTATTAAGCTGCTCACATACCTTTTGATAAACCTCATCGAGCGTTATAGCTGGTTCGGGGACGGCGGAGACATATCAATGGACAGAACGCCCAAATTTCCGCCGGGATAATGGTCTTTACCATATATTAATTCTAACTTATCAACAACCGAGTTGCTGTGGCCTGTTAACATCACCTGATTATCCCATAGAACGCTTACAAAGCCGTATGTTCTTTCGAGAGTAATTTCAACAGCACCCAAAGATGAAAAAGTACCTGGACCGGAGTTATAAGAAAAAAGCGGGTATCGCTTCCCGCAGGAGGTGCATCGGGCAAATCAGCGACGGATTATGTAACGGCTTTTGTTCAGTGGTTTCTGTTTGTCATATCCTTTTGCATTTGCTACGTATATTGATATTAACTCTTCAGGGTTGAATTGGGCAGAACTGATGAGTCCGGTTATTTCATAGCCGTTTTTCTGCAGGTTTGTCATAGCAACACGGTGGTATTCGAGCAACCACATCTGTCGGTGTGCGGCAACGGCCTGATTGAACTTTTTAATCGACTCGTCCTGCTGATCCCGGCCACAGGTGCCATCAAGCCATTCAAGATTAATCCAGTATGGCGTGAATAATTTATGGAAGACGTAATGCTCGAAAAGAATGCCTCTGTCCCAGTTGCCCAAAACAAGATAGTCGGGGTCGGCAACCTTGCTTATCTGGATAGCTGCGTTTCGATATGCGGTATTGTCTTTGATGAAAATCCGGACTCCTGTAAATGCGCAAAAACCGCTTATAAAGATAGCAGTAATTACAGCAATTAGTGCGACAGGAATAATAAACCGGAGGTGTGTTCTGTTGTCTAAAATTCTCAGGAGCAGGCCGAGTCCCAGACCGCCAACCACGCAGAGCATCGCATAAGCAGGCAGTTGAGGAGGTACGTCCTGGATTTTTTCGGCAGAGAACAAGGTAATAAGCCATAGTATAAGCAGAGCAAAGGCGAAGGGCCGGAATTGTTTTCGGCTGAAAATTTCAAACAATCCTGCAACGACAAGTGGTATGCAGAAAGAAAAGCCATAAAGTATTTCGCAGCCTTCTTTGCTCAACGCCCAACTGAGATTGAAGGAACGATTGGCGGCATCGAACAGGCCGCGGCTACCAAAGAAATAAGACTGACGGACCGGAAATATCATAACAGCAGCAGAAATTGCGAAAATTGCACAGAACAGCAGAAGCGGACGCAAACGGGATCGCAGTATTAGAAAGCAGGGTAAAGCAAGAATCGCACTTGGTGTTATTAAGAAAGATAAGAGAAATGACAGGGCTGCAAGGATGGGTTTGTTCAGCAGCCAGAGCAAAATCGACAGAAGAAAAAAACAAACCTCCGGGATATATACCTCGGCGTAGATTGAATACTCGAAGAACATATAGTGTGTAAAAAGCAGCAGGCTCGCAACAATGGCTGGAATGTGTTTATGACAAATAGTAAAAGTTATAAAGTAAACCAGCATAATGCTTAAGGCGCCGAGAAAACAATTCATCAGATTTATTGCACGGTCGTCGGAGCCGGGTAAGAGACGGATGAATCCTGCACCGAGTAAGTAGTAGCCGAGGTGTACCGGCCTGTCGGTGAAATTGAGGTTTTGCATCTGTTGCAGATAAACCGCCGCATCGCCATTAAAAAAAGCTTCTGTGCTCAAAGAGGCAAAAACGGCAAAGGCCGTCAGAAAGATTATAAGGCCGATGAGAATATCTTTTGTTTTACAGGGCTGAAGGGTTTCGAGAAATGGGGCGGCAAAGTTGTTTAGTCCGACTTTGTACCTTTCGAGCATCGGCCTGGCATAAGTCATTATGGGCTTTCTCCGTGTATATTCTGCGGTATACTAAGGTTTGTTCGGATAAATGTCAATTGCGTTACAGAGTTTTGGGACTGCTATCAATCAAGGATATTTACAACGGATTATTGCCTATTAAACTTCTGAGAGATAGAATACGGAGTACAGAAAAGGCCTAAATCAAGTCTATTGGCAATTCAGTTGCTCACACACTTTTTGATAAACCTCATCGAGCGTTACAGTTTTAATATCGTGTTTCGGGTCGGTGCCGGCGACAAAATTTGGTGTTTCAGTCTGTCTTATTTTTCTGCATTTGCCACGTATATTGATACTAACCCTTCGGGGTCGAATTGGGCAGAGTCGAATCGGGTTATTTTATAGCCATTTTGCTGCAGGTTTGTCATAGCAACACGGTGGTATTCGAGCAGCCATATCTGTCGGTGTGCGGCAGCGGCTTGGCGCAGCTTTTCAATCGACTTACCTTGCTGGTCCCTGCCACAGGCGCCATCAAGCCATTCGAGATTAATCCAGTATGGCGTAAATAATTTCTGAAAGACGTAATGCTCGAAAAGAACGCCTTTATCCCAATTGCCCAAAACAAGATAGCCAGGGTCGGCAACCCTGCTTATCTGGATAGCTGTGTTTCGATATACGTTATTGTATTTGATGAAACTCCAGGTTCCTTTAAATGCGCAAAGACTGTTTATAAAGACAGCAAAAATTACAGCAGCATAAACAGCAAACTTGATGTGTATTTTGCTATCTAAGATTCTAAGGATTAGACCAAATCCCAAGCCGCCAACCACACAGAGCATCGCATAAGCAGGCAGTTGAGGAGGTACGTCTTTGATTTTTTCGGCAGAGAATAAGGTAACAAGCCAGAGTATAAGCAGAGCAAAGGCAAAGGGTCGGAATTTTTTTCGGCCGAAAGTTTCAAGCAATCCTGCAACAACAAGTGGTACGCAGAGAAAAAAACCGAAAAGTATTTCACGGCCTTCTTTGAACAGAGCCCAGCCGAGATTGAAGGGGCGACTGGCAGCCTCGAACAGGCCGCGACTGCCAAAGAAATAAGACTGACGAAACGGAAATATTATGACAGCAGCGGAAATTGCGAAAATCGCACAAAACAGCAAAAGCGGACGCAGGCGCGGCCGCAGTATTAGAAAGCAGGGTAAGGCAAGAATCGCGCTCGGTGTTATTAAGAAAGACAAGAGAAACGACAGGGCTGCAAGGATGGGTTTGTTCAGCAGCCAGAGTAAAATCGACAGGAGGAAGAAACAAACCTGCGGGATATATACCTCGGCGTAGAATGAATACTCGAGGAACATATAGTGTGTAAAAAGCAGCAGGCTCGCAACAATGGCTGGAATGTGTTTATGACAAATAGTAAAAGTTATAAAGTAAACCAGCATAATACTTAAGGCCCCGAGAAAACAATTCATCAGATTTACTGCATAGTCGTCGGAGCCGGGCAAGAGACGGATAAATCCTGCACCGAGCAGGTAGTAGCCGAGATGTACCGGCCTGTCGGTGAAATTGAGGTTTTGCATCTGCTGCAAATAAACCGCTGCATCGCCATTTGCAAGAGCTTCCGTGTTCAAAGAAGCAAAGACAGCGAAGGCCGCCAGAAAGATTATAAGGCCGATGAGGATATCTTTTGTTTTACAGGGCTGAAGGGTTTCGAGAAATGGGGCGGCAAAGTTGCTTCGTCCGACTTTGCACCTTTTGAGCATCGGCCTGGCATAAGTCATTATGGGCTTTCTCCGTGTATGTTCTGCGTTATATTAGGGTTTATTCGGATAAATGTCAATTGCGTTACAGAGCGAATATACGATTTCGCATACGTTTACGAATGAGCATTTCCGCCCTTGGTATTACGTTACGTTCGAGTGACTATTAAGCTGCTCACATACCTTTTGATAAATCTCATCAACCGTTATAGCTTTAATATTATGCTTTGGGTCGTAACTGTCGGCTTTCATCCCCCTGCTGTCGGGTTCGACCGCAACTGCACATTCGGGCCGGTTATAGGGGTGCACCCTTGCGGGATTGGTCGGGCCGAATATCAAAACAACCGGCACACCCAAAGCAGCGGCAATGTGGCCTGGGCCGGTATCATTGCTTACCACCAGTTTGGCTCCATTCAGCAAGGCAACCAACTCGCTGATGGAAGTCGCACCGGCGAAATTTACTATCGGGACATTGGCAAGATTTTTCAACCTTTCTACGGTGCTCTTTTCGGAAGCCGCACCGGTAGCAATTATAGAAAGATGAAACTCTCGAGAAACTTTATCAGCCAAAGCAGCAAAACGCTCAACCGGCCAGCATTTGTCCTCGTGGGCGGAGGTGGGGACAAAACAAGCGTAATTGCCGTTAATACCTTGTGATGACAGTAATCTCTTAACCGCACCAGCGGCGGCAGGGTCTACCGGCAGCAAAAATTGCACATCTGTTTTACGAGCACCGGCGGCCTGGACAATTTTGAGGTAGTAATCGACTAAATGGATACTATCTCTATCCTGTTTAACCTTATGCGTGTAAAAGAGATGGGCAAATTCTCCGGCGTCTGCCATCCCGAAGCGTTTTCTGCAGCCGGACAGCCACGATAAAGAAGCAGTCCGGAAAAGACCCTGCATGTCGAATACAGCGTCGAATTTACCGCGATTAAGCCGCCAAATAAGCGACAGCAGAGCAGCCATCGCACGCGGATTAAACAATGCCTTGCCGAGAAACTTGCGGTCAAAGAGAATTACTTCAGTTAAATCCGGGTGATTTTTAAGAAGCGGCGCGAACTCCGGACGGACAAACCAGCTAATCTTTGCCTGGGGAAAGCTTCTGCGCAGGGCGGAAAGGGCCGGCAAGGCTAAAACTACGTCACCCAGCGAGCTGGGCTTGATTATCAGAATGTTTTTCATCGCAGAACGGCGATGTTTAGCTTTGGCTTTGTCTGACAATTCACGGTAAATCTCGCGGCGCTGTGAGACTGGCAGGCCTGTAAGATTGCAATAAGCTGAAAAAAACCGAAGGTAATCGGTCCGGTTGACGGAAGATATTGAAAGGAGCGATGCGGCAAGATGCCAGAGAGAACGAAACCGTTGGCTTCTTTGCTGCAGGAAATACGGCTTTATTCCGTCAACGTCGGTGAGTAATACTTTGTATTTGTCGTCAGCGTTTTTGCAAACGATAAAGTTAGTTGCTTTTGAATCTCTGTGCCACAGGCCGTTTTTATGAAGCATTGCCAATATGGCGGCGAGCTGATGGGTAAGCTGCTTTTTTACCGCAAACAGCTGCCCCTGTTTTTTTAACAACTTCTCAGAGGCAAAAGTATGCAGGTTAAAACTATCCTCTAAGTATTCGGTAATATAAATGCTC
>CAIYOL010000037.1 GCA_903927855.1 uncultured Planctomycetota bacterium | reverse complement strand
TGGTTTAAAACATCTGCGGATTTTTCAGCAAACTATGGTGGCCAAGGAAATTTAATAAGCCAAAATAGCAAGTATTATAGTTACTTAGCAGTTTTAGGAAATGGAACTGTGCCTTATGGGATATACGGTGAGACCAATACAAATAGCGACTATTTTGTCAGTATGGCGGGTGCAGCCCCTGTGGGCGTATGGAATCATATCGCTGTATCTTTTTACAATAAAACAGCAAAAACATACCTAAATAGTGTGTTGATACAGACATCGCCAGTTGCCGATTCTGCTCTGACTCTTGATCGCATTGGTGGAAGAACGACTGAGTTCTTCAACGGTAAAATCGATGATGTCCGCTTCTACGACACGGCCTTATCTGCTGAAGACATAGAGCAGCTTTATCAGGACGGATTGTAAAAATTACAAATAAGCCACAGGGCATAAAGAATACGGGCCGCGAGTTTTTACTCCCGGCCCTTTTTATTTCCTGTCCCCATCGCGATATATGGCATTACCACCTGCTGAAAAAAACCGTCTTAAAAAACTGTTAACTTAGGCGATCTACGCCTAAAAATTCCTCTGACGCAACACGGAGAAAATTTTCTATTTTTTCACAACTTCTCGGCACTTTTTTCGCAAAAAAAGAAGTGGTTTAGATACATTTCGATATGTTTTTCACAAGTTTGGGTATAGTTTTAACACATTTCCACTTTTTCGAATTTTCAGCCTAACCTCTTACACCATCGTAAGTTATGTTCATTTACTGTCTATAAAAAAAGTTACCGGCCCGTCGTTGATGCTGCTTATGTGCATGTGTCCCCCGAAGATTCCCTTTTTGACCGTAACCCCTTGTCCTGCAATCAGTTCCCCAACTTTTTCATAAAGCTGTTGCGCCAATCCCGGCTTCGCTGCACCGTCAAAACTCGGCCGTCGCCCTTTCCGGCAGTCTCCATGAAGGGTAAAATTGCTCACCAAAAGAATTGCTCCCCCCACATCGAGCACACTTCGATTCATTTTGCCGGCATCATCAGCAAAGATACGAAGATTCACTAACTTCTCAGACATAAACTCAGCATCGCCCACACTGTCTCCCTTGCCGACACTGAGATAAACGAGTAAACCTTCGTCGATTTGGCTGACCGTTTGGCCGTTGACCTCGACCCCGCTTTGCAAAATTCGTTGCACAACCGCTCGCACAGTTAATCCTTCTTGTGCTGCGTAGCACCGGTTCGCTGCTGTATATCTCTATTTGTTTACAGGGACTACAGGATGTTGTTCCTTGATGCGTCCACTGTTGCGCTCTTTTAGTTCTTTTCTTTTTTCCTCTCGTTCAGCGAGCCGGCGGTATCTTTCGGTTTCCTGTTCTAATTTTTCTATAACACTCTTGAATCGTTCTTGTCTGTCTAACAGTATCCCATCGATTGCCGCCGTTGTTTTTGCAGCCTTTTCTTCAACAGCGAGTTTTCGCAGGAGTTTAAGCTCATCTGTAATTTGTTTTTGCACCGCTAATGCCAGGTCCAGTTTTTCTTCTTTGTTGAGCCACTTGGATGTTTCGTTATTGCTTGCCGTATTCAGCTGGTTTAATGTTGAGCTCAATTCCTCAAATTTCTCAATCCTGGCTCTAACAGCGTTTGGGTCAGTAGCCGCATTCGCATCAGTAGCCGTATTCGCATCGGCAACTACATTAGCATCAGTAACTTTGTTAGCATCGGCAGTCTTTTTGTGCTCCAGTTCTTTCGCCGGTGCTTCTTTTTGTTTTATTGGTTGGACTTGATTGGCGTCCTGCGGCTGGCCAAAAGCGGGGGTGAAACTGAAAAATGCTACCAAAAAAATCGACATTAAAATGACCAAAGCTTTCACAATATATCCTCCAAAATAGTAGTAGCGTTAATCAAAATTAATCGGCAGTCCTAAATTCAGCCGTTTTCTACATATACTCAATTATACAACAGAATGTTTTTAAAATCATCGAAATTCGGTTTTTGCTTCTTTTAAACCTGTTCCATAGAGGCAAAACCAAGCTTTTCTGTAATTCTATCAAATTCATCCAAAGAGTGAAATTCGATGATTATTTTGCCTCTTTGCCCATTTTTGCGGGTTTCAATAGCTACTCTCGTGCCTAACTGCCTGCTGAGTTCGCTTTCCAGCTCCATGATATGAGCCGGCTTGGAACGTGCTGTGATCTTGGACTGACCGGTTCCCACAAGGTACTTTCGCACTAATCTCTCGACCTCGCGTACGCTCAGCCGACCTGCCATTGCTCGATTAGCGAGTTTTCGGCGAAGCTCGTCTGTAGGCAGTGAAAGCATTGCCCGGGCATGCCCCATAGTCAGCTGACCATCAGCTAACATCTGTTTGACTTCGTCCGGCAAGTCCAGCAGGCGCAGGTAATTAGCAATGACAGAGCGGTTTTCGCCGAGCCGTTCGGCAGCTTCAGCCTGAGTTAGAGAGAAGGTATTTAGATAGTTTTGATAGGCCTTTGCACGCTCAAGAGGATTCAGGTTGGCCCGGTGTATGTTTTCAATCAGCGACCATTCAAGCATCTGCTCATCGCTTGCTTCTCGCACTATGGCAGGTATGGTTGCCAGAGAGGCTAATTGAGCCGCTCGGAGCCGGCGCTCGCCGGCAATTAGCTGAAATCCAGCCCCGGCAGGGCGAACGATAATCGGCTGAACTACGCCGTTGGCCTTAATGGATTCAGATAAATCAGCCAGCTCCTGCTGGTCCCACACCGTTCGCGGCTGGTAAGGATTTGGTGATATAACGTCGACACTTATTTCCTTGAGTGAGTCTCGTAACTCTTTGTCTGGCGGGAAGTTAGCGACTGTTGCGGGGATAGACAACGCCTGGTTTGCCTCATCCGCAGTTAATGTTATCGGACCCAAGAGAGATGCCAGTCCCCTGCCGAGATGCTTTGGTTTTTCTTTTTTCTTGTCGTTCATACACAACACTCCTTCGTAATATATATGCAAAAATAAGTCTTTTCGTTACAGCTACTTAAATAGTATTTCGGAATTTTTGCTAAAAATTCTACAGTATTAAAAGTGTTTTTCGTAAAAAAATGTTTCACGTGAAACAATGCCAGGAGGTGGAAAGTGTCTAAATGGTTGTGCCTGCCATATGCCGAGGGAACCAGTGAGCTAAGGTTATGGCGATACGGCGGGACCTAAGGGGCTTAATTTGGGCACTGTGAAGATGTGCCTAGCCCGGCCTTCCGGCCCCTTCGATAGCACCTGGGACGGGTATGCTCAAGGCTGGCAGGGTGGGTGCTGCTCCGGGTTACCTGTTGGGCTTGGCCGCAAGGGCTTGGCAACAGGCGGCGGAATGTTTCACGTGGAACAAGAGCGCAGGGGAAAGGGGGCAGCGTTTGGCGTATAGAAAGAATACTAATAGTGGGATAAGTAAAAGTGTTAGTTGGAAATATACCAAACAGGTGAAAGGGGGAACGGTATTTTTCGCTTAACTCTTTGCTACACAAGGGCTTAAAGCGAAAAAGTGAGAATGCGGAAAAGTGTTAAAACTGAGGCTTAATGTATGCAAATTGAGGCAAAAGTGTACCCAAATATGAGCAAACTATGGGTAAATTGGGGGCATAGTGAGGGTAAATTTAGAAAAAGTTAGACTCCGCTGCAGCAATAGTATATTAGTATATGCGTATATGCATACATACTAATGTAGTGATTTAATAGGCAGGGATTTTTAAGTGATGGATTTGAGAAGCTGGTTTTTTTAGACAGTATACAAGAAATCCATCGGCAAGGCCGGCGTGGAGCAAAATCATATTAGTATATGCATACATGCTAATGTCATGATTTAATAAGCGGGGATTTTTAAATAAGGGTTTTGACCCCGGTGGGATAGCAAACGGCGCATCCCACGGGGCAGGGAATAGGGGTTTTGAAGATGAGAGGTTTAAGAATTCTGGTTTTTGAGAAAGGCGGTTAGTGGTTATGGTTGACGCGGAAAAGCTGGCAGGGACATTTAAATTGCTTTCAGTTGAGGCGAGAGTACGCATTGTGCAGGCTCTTAAGCGGCGAGGTATGTGTGTTACTGAGCTGACATCTCAATTAGGTATAACACCGTCGGCAACTTCTCAGCATCTGCGAGTCCTGAGAGATGCACACCTCGTGAGATTTCAGAAGAGGGGATACAATGTTTATTATAGTCTCGACGTGCCAAACATAGAGCGCATTAACAAGGCTGTCAGCGAGCTATTTGAATAGGACGGGGATTAGAGAGAGTTTTGTACCGAGATAAAAGTATATTAGTATATGCGTATATGCATATATACTAATGTCATGATTAAGCAATCGGATTTTTTTGAAATTGGGATTTGAGAATCGTGGTTTTTTGAATGGAGGGTTTTGACCCCGGTGGGATAGCAAACGGCGCATCCCACAGGGCATGAAATCGAAAGTTGAAAAAATATTGGGTCCCAGATGTTCGGGGATCTACGCTGCGCCCGCCAAACGGCCCGCCACACGTATGGCGGGTAAACTTCGAGGAAATTTTGGCGTTGCAAAAGGATAAAGAATTTTGTTGACTTTTCCGTCGGGCGGGTATAGTTTGTACCCTCTGATGGAGAAGGGCGAGGCTTCTTTGTCGTTCAATTGCGGAGCTTTCCCGACTTTAAAGATTTGTGATAGTGTAGTTTTTGTATTATTTTCCGGAGGGCGAAAAATGAAGGAGGCGTTCCTTATTTACCGCGAAAATACTGCGCAATTGGTGCGCTATAAAAATATTAAAACATTTTTTGGAAGGAGAAGAAAATGAAAAAGACTGCTGTATTTGCATTAATTATATTTGGGATGGCGGCAGCGAATAGTGCTTCAGCCAGCACTCAATTGTTCTTCGACGACTTTACCGGCGCGGCTCTCGACACATCGCGATGGTCTGTATTTGTCGACGCACTGGGGTACTCTCATGCGCCAGAAGTTGCGGGCGGGCTCCTTCAATCATCGTCGTATCACACGCGAGTAGATTCCATTCCTGCCTTCGCGCTGACAGGTCAAAGCGTAAAAGCCAGTGCGCGCATTCGCCTCGCTGGAGCGGATCAGGAATTTGGCTTCGCTGTGAACCCGAATGAGCGTGCCGGTCCGATCACTGGATACTACTTTGACACAATGGAACTACCGAATGAGGGTGGTGAGGGCCGGGAAGGCTATGTTCATGCGTTAGCTTGGTTCCAGCCAGCGGTCGGGTCATTTGATATACTGCTAGATGTCAACATTCCTGTGACATGGAATGAGTTCCATGAATTCGCAATCGAGAGAACACCATCGGAGGTCATCTATTCAATAGACGGCCAGGAGGTCGCGCGAGTAGCAGATGCGTTCGCAGGCGCGTTGCCGGTAGGAGTTTGGAATGCCCGTTGGGGTTTGATGCAGACTGACTGGGTTGAGGTTGCCTCTATCCCCCAACCAGCAACATCGATGGTTGTAGGTGACCAAGCCGGAAATTTGCGAATTGTTGATCTCAGCACAGGTACGCAGAGTGGAAAAAATCTAAACAATCAGCCAATCGGGCGTGTTGAGGTGGCGGATGTAGATTTAGACGGGAATAAGGAGATTCTTGCAGTTCACAGTGATGACATAGTGGACAAGCCAGCTTACTGCCTTAATCTGACCACTCTTAATGAAAAATGGCACACGAACATCAATTGCAATTTGGGTCCTGGTCCCGAATTTTACGGCTACAGAATCTGGTCAGGTGATTTTGACAAGGACGGAAAGCTTGAACTCCTATTGCCTTTTCTGATTAAGGACAATTATGCCACTACATCATACTCTATAATTAATGGAATAAACGGAAGTACGCAATGTTCAGTTACCGGTATAAACAATGCAGGTTGTAGTATTTACTTAGACCCAACTGACCAAAGGTGGAAATTGGCTGCAGGAATAGCTCCCAATACTTTTACGCATTATTATTATAAGTACGATATCTCAAGCTGTCCCATAGTCGAGAATTGCCATAACCAAAGCGTTAATATGTGGCACAGGTCGTCAATCGGGAGTAGTATGATCGATGGTCAGCCGCGAATATGGGGCGGTTGGTATGGCAGGACGCTCTACGTTCTCGACCGCAATTGCCAAACTTTGTGGAGCAAATCGTTTGGCGGGTCATACGAGGCCTCAGGGGCGTATGCAGGGAATCTCCGTGGAGACGGCGTCGAGACGATACTTGTAGGAGGAACATATGGCACAAACCACGTAAAATTGGATGCAGTTAACCTTGCGAATGGCAACGTTATCTGGAGTTTCGATGATACCACCTATGCCGACTGGTCAATTCATGCAGTTGGATTTGAGGATTTGACGAATGATGGTATCAAAGACGTTATTGCAGTTAGTTTAAATCCTAGTTCCGGTCGTTTCCCCCAATATGTTGCTTTGAATGGAAATAATGGTTCAGTCTTATGGAGGGTAACTTATCCGGCAGGGACTAAATTAGGATGGTCCGTTAGATTCGCAGATGTAGATAATGATGGAGTCAAGGAAGTTCTGGTCATAAGAAATAACTTGATAGAAGCGAGAAAGGCTACTTCAGGAAACTTGGTAAAAAGTTACACACTTCCTGCAAACGTATTGACATTTGACATTTTCAATAATGCCCAGCCCGAATGGTCGTTTGTACAAATTTCGGATACGCACTTTGGATTATGGTGGACGGAGGGATTAAAATACCTTTTTGACAAGAAATGGGCTCGTGATAGATTTGCAGATGCGGTTTACGAGATCAATAATAAAATAACCCCAAAACCAGAATTAATTCTTCTTACTGGTGATATAGTTGAAAATTCATGGTATGGAGCCAAAGATATTATTTCTGGGATACCTATATATAT
>CAIYOL010000036.1 GCA_903927855.1 uncultured Planctomycetota bacterium | reverse complement strand
TTATCGATGAAAAGCAATGTATCGCCGATGCCGCTTTCGCAGAAATACTCGGCCTCGGTCACTGCCGTAAGTGCGACCCGCAAACGTGCACCAGGCGGCTCATTCATCTGCCCGAACACAAGACAGGTATGGTCAAGCACCCTGTCTTTACTGTCGCCGATAAACGTACTTTGCATCTCAAGCCAAAGGTCGTTACCTTCACGCGTCCTTTCGCCTACGCCTGCGAAAACGGAATATCCGCCGTGCTTGGTTGCTATCCTTGCAATTAGTTCCTGAATGACGACCGTCTTACCAACGCCAGCGCCGCCGAACAAACCTGTCTTGCCGCCGCGGACAAATGGACAGAGCAAATCGACTACTTTTATGCCCGTCTCAAACATCTCGCTTTTAGCGGAAAGGTCCATCAATTTGGGCGGCTGACGGTGAATCGGCCTTTTTTCATCGGTATTGACCGGTCCCATTTCGTCTATCGGCTCACCGAGCAGATTTAACACCCTGCCGAGCAATTGTTTTCCGACAGGCACCATCACCGGCGAACCGGTATCAATTACATCCATTCCTCGCCGCAGTCCCATCGTGCTGCCCAGCGATATGGCTCGTATTCTGCCGTTGCCTAAGTGCTGCTGGACTTCTCCGAACAGCGATGTCTTGCCGTTTCCAAAATCGCCCTTTATCTCGATGGCGTTATAAACCGAAGGGGCACACTCCGGTGCAAATTTGACGTCAAAAACACTGCCGATAACCTGTATCAATTTACCTTTGTTCATTATAAATCTCCGGTTCCACTAATTATATCAAGCAGTTCTCCAGTTATCTGCGTCTGCCTGGCACGGTTGTACTCGGCAGTAAGTTCCTTAATCATTTCGTCGGCGTTTTCTGTTGCGTTTCTCATCGCCACCATACGCGCAACATGTTCGCTCAATACAGCATCCATAAAGCAGCTTTTTATTGACGAGTGTATTATCATTCGGCCAAGACCTTCTATTATTTCCGCCGGTGACGGGGAAAGATAAAAATCTTCAAAAGACAAGTCCCACGGCCATATAGCTTTCGCTCGCGTCGCAAGGTCGTCTATCAGTTCCGTCAGTGGCATAACAGTCAGCGTTTGCGCCTGCTGGCTTGACATCGAGTAAAAACGCATGTACACAATCCCGAAATAATCAAGCTCACCGGCCATGTACTGCCCCATAAACTCATCGGCCATATCGTGAATCTGCGAATCAGTCGGCATCTCGCCGATATCGTCATAAACTTTAGCCGGTGGTATGCCGTGGTAATTCAGCACATTAACGATTTTTCCAGTGGGAGCATAAATATCGAGTTTTTTCCCGATGGACCTGGCCCTTTTAATATGAACATCAAGAAGCCGGTAAACAGAGTTATTGTAGGAACCGCAAAGACCCCTTTTTGAGCCGATGGCCAGAACAACCGACCGCCCGGAGGAGTTTTCCTTCAACAGCGGGTTCTCAATCGGCACCTGCGAGGAAAGGAGCAAATACCCGGCTTGAGCGAGTGCATCGTGGTAATCTACAACCGCAAGCCATTTATTGTAGTAGGACTTGTACATCGCCGTGGAAACCATTTGCATCGTCCGCGTTATCCTGCAGATGTTGCTTACGGCCTTGCGACGCTGAAGTATTTGTCTGGTTCCCGCCATTATTCAATCGGCACTTTCACTGTTTTGAAGTTTTATATTGTTTCATTGCCTCGGTTATCTTTTTCGCAATATCCTCGCTGAACTTGGAGGTATTATTAATTTCATCGATATAGTCGCTGTGTTCCCTTGAAAGCCACTGCAGAAATTCAGTGGTAAACTGGCTTATATCTTCAACAGCAACATCGTCAAGCAAACCGCCTGAGCCGGCAAAAATCGTAATGACCTGCTCGCCGACTGTCATCGGAGAAAATTGCGGCTGCTTGAGTAATTCAACCATTCGCAGACCCC
>CAIYOL010000035.1 GCA_903927855.1 uncultured Planctomycetota bacterium | reverse complement strand
GGAAAAAGACATCGCCGAAGCCCAGTGCAAAAAACTGAATATAAAAACCCCCTCGAGCGGAACCATCGCTGAAAATCTCAGCGGCGGAAATCAGCAAAAGGTCGTCCTCGCCAAATGGCTCGCCCTCGACCCCAAAGTTATAATATTCGATGAGCCGACCCGCGGCATTGACGTCGGCGCGAAATCCGAAATATATCACCTTATGCGAAACCTCGCCGATAGTGGAGTCGTTGTTATCATCATAAGCTCCGATATGGAGGAAATTCTCGGCGTAAGCGACCGCGTCGCCGTTATGCACGAAGGCAAAATTACCGGTCAACTGCAGCGAAGCAAATTTAATGAGGAAACCATTATGCGATTGGCCGTCGGCCAAACACTTGAAAGGCAACCCCAATGAGAAAAGAACTCGGAATACTGATAATGCTGATTGTCATGTGCGTTGTGGTCTCAGCTGTTAACCCTAACTTCCTGAGCGCAACGAACCTGCAGAACAACGCTCGCCTCATTGGCATGTTCGGAATCTTTGGCATCGGTACCGGCGTAGTCATTATGACAGGCGGCATCGATTTGTCCGTCGGCTCGGTCTTCGCGCTCTTCGGCATCCTGCTGACCTATATGCTGACTAAATGGCACTGGCCTTGGCCGCTCGCCATCGTTGTTACTTTGGCAGGAACTGCCCTGTTGGGATTATTTCACGGCCTGCTTGTAACAAAAGTAAAAATCCAGCCCTTCCTTGTAACGCTTTGCGGCCTGCTCTTCTACAGGGGCCTCGCCCGTTACATCGCAGATGACCAGAGCCGCGGCTTCGGATATTGCGAGGGCTTCGAAAACCTCCAAACGCTGACCACCGGAAAACTCCTCGGCGTGCCGATGCCCTTTATCTTCTTGCTTGTAATCGCCTTTATAATGTGGGTCGTAATACACAAATCCGTCTATGGCAGATACCTGTTCGCCGTCGGACGCAATGAAGAGGCAACGCTGTTCTCCGGCATCAATACCACTAGGGTTATTACCGGCGCTTATGTGATTTGCACGTTCCTTGCCGGCGTCTCAGCAATCCTTTTCGCCTTCTACACAAATTCAATCGCCCCCTCTTCCCACGGCAACTTCTACGAGCTATATGGTATTGCCGCTGCTGTCCTCGGCGGTTGCTCCCTTCGCGGCGGTCAGGGATCGGTCATCGGCATTCTTATTGGTACGACGCTTATCCTCGTGCTTCGTAACCTTGTTAATCTGCTTGGAATACCCAGCTCGCTTGATTTTGCTATGTTAGGTATCGTAATTCTTATTGGCGTTATAGTCGACCAGGTACTTCAGCGCCGAGGAGGAAAAGGTCTGCACCGCAGTTAGTTAAAAATAAACGGTAAAAATCCTCCCTCGTCGTGGTAAAAAAAAGGAATTATCCGGGAAAAATATCAGCTAATAACTTTTGAATTTTATTGCCTTTATCCAATTTCGCTCTGTCTAAGGTGTTCTTCAGTTCCCCCTTGTCAAACCACAGGCCATCACCTCTGGCGCATTTGTCTATAAGCAGGGGCGGCGTGGATGGGCCAACGACGATTTTTTGCATTTTTTTCAGGCATATAGGGCATTTTCTCCGTTTTTCAGTGCTGCTGGAATCAATTTTGAAGGAATCGAGCAATTGTTTGGTCTGCTGTGAATTGCCAAGCAAAAGTTCCAATTCGCCGGCATCGAACCATATACCGCCGCAGTCGGTGCAGTAATCAACTTCGACTTCGGCAAGCTCAAGGACAATCATTGCGTTTTTACAAACCGGACAATCCACAGGAATTCCCCGCTTGTCTGTAATAAAGGAATCTAAACAGCCGGAATATATTACATTTGCCGCGTCTTTAGGTCAAGAAAAACCCAAATAAAGAGAAAATATTTGCGCTTGACGCAGCCGATATAATTGATTATTGCTAATTGATTATTATTTGGTACATTAAAGGTGCTGGAATATGATAGTTGATTGCCACACACATATAAATTGTGCCACAAAGAATGTCGAGGTCTCCGAACACTTAGCAGCAGCGGAGACGGTAGATATTTGCATAGTATTGGCTGCCCCGGAAGGTTCAAGTGAAGATGCCAACAAAAAGGTATCTGATTATGTTGGCAAACATAAAGAAAAGATGATTGGTTTTGCAGTTGTAGAGCCTACCGAAGATAAAATAAGCGTTAAAAATCTGGCTGCTTTAACAGATAAGCTGGGGCTTAAGGGTACAGTTTTATACTGTTCGCAGTGCGGCTTTCATCCGGCCCACAGCAAAGCGATGAAATTCTATGAATCGGCTCAGGAGCTTGGGCTTCCTGTTTTCTTTCATAATGGCGGGGCTTTGGGGCCTGAGGCCGTTTTGGATTATGCCCAGCCATATCTTTTGGATGAAGTCGCCAGAGAGTTTAGTGCCTTGAAAATCGTCATCGGGACTATGGGCTCCCCTTTCATTGAGCAGACATTGTCGATGGTGGCTAAACATAAAAATGTTTATGCGGATTTGACGATAAAGCCCAGTAATGTCTGGCAGGTTTATAATATGGTAGTGGCGGCACACGAATATGGGGTGATGGATAAGTTGTTGTTTGGCAGCGGCTTCCCGTTCGGCAAAGCTAAAGAATGTATAGAAACGCTGCTTAGCTTTAATAAGCTTCTGGCTGATACAAGTTTGCCGACGGTTCCACGAGGTAATATTCAAAACATCATCGAGCGCGATACTCTGGATGT
>CAIYOL010000034.1 GCA_903927855.1 uncultured Planctomycetota bacterium | reverse complement strand
TGACTGTATGGATATGTCTTTGGACGAAAATAGTTTCGCCGGAATAATTTGTCTGGACCTTCTGCATCATATATCACAGCCTCATACTTTTCTAAGCGAGGCTGCGCGGACGTTGCGCCCGGGTGGACGCGTATTTCTCATCGAACCCTACATAACGCCGCTTTCCTATTTCGGTTACAAGCTCCTGCACCACGAGGATGTTAATTTTAAGGACTATCACACCGGAGTCGACGAAACAGGAAAAAAAGCCGACCCCTGGCAGGGTAATCTCGCCTTGGCTAATCTCGTATTCAAGCGGGACCTCAGGCGTTGGAGCAACCTGCATCCCGATTTGGATATAATCCACAAGGAAATTTTTAGTCTATTTGACTTCCAGGCCGCCGCCGGTTTCAAACCTTACGCCTACGCGCCGCACTGGCTGTTCAAACACTTGGTGAAGGTCGATGATTGGATTTCGTTTCTGATGCCGCTGATAGGGTTTCGCATCTTCGTGGTATTAGAGAAAAAAACCAAAACTATCGCTCTATAAATTTTTCTGCGCCGGCGGTTTGTATTTGTTTAAATTCGGGCGCTGGGGTAATCAGTATCGCCTCTACGCCGGGCATTTGCTCGATTAAAGCAAGGCCTTTTTCCTTACTCATTACGGCTACCGCTGTTGATAAAGCATCTGCGTCAATCGCGCTTGGACAAATAATGGTGACGCTCGCCAAATTTTCACTGCTGTGTCCGCTCTCAGGGTCAACTATGTGGCTGTACCTTTTTCCTCCTATCGTAACAAATCGATGATAATCACCGCTAGTAGCAACGGCGGCATCCGTCAACCGGAGGATAAGCAAAGGCTTGCTTGTATTCATAACGTCCTTCGCAACAGCGGGGTCTTGCAGGCCGATTCGCCAGATGTTTTGGCCTGCCGGTGGTGAACCAAAGCACCGAATTTCGCCGCCGATATCAACCATTCCCCCGACCGCCCCGCCCTTTTGCATTGCTTTAACCGCTTCGTCAATCGCGTACCCTTTTGCTATACCCCCCAAATCCACTTTCATACCCTCCGTCGCAAACCGGATGCTTTCTTCATTTCCATCGAGTATAAGTTTATCGTAGCCGACCTTAGAGCGGGCTTGCTGCAGCTCTGCATCGGTGGGAGTAGAATTCTCTTCCTCCGCCGAATGCCAAAGGTCCACCAAAGGCCCAACCGTAACATCGAACGCTCCGCCGCTAAGTTTGCTGAACTTGATGCTTTTTTCGATTGTCTCGTACGTCGATTTGCTGACCTTCACCGCTCGTTTGAATCCGTCCCTGTTCAGCTCACTTATTTCTGAATCACTCTTGTGGTAGTTCATCAGCTTCTCGACGTTTTTGATTTCTGCAAAAGAAGCTTCGATGCACTTCTTAGCCGTGTTGGAATCTGCTGCGACGGCAACGACTCTGGCAAATGTCCCCATCACCTCGTGCATTCCGCTATCAACATCAACACGACCGATAGACCCGACTGATTTGTCTTTGGCAGAAACAAAAAAATACAACGCCGTAGCCAAAAAGACCAAAGCAATAATTTCAATCGCAATTCGGCGGTTCCTGTCCATAAAAACCCTTTCAATGCACGAAATTTGATAATTGATAATTGAACAATAATCAATAGAAAATAATCAATATTCAACCTATAATGCCCCCTGTGAGTAAAAAAGAAATAATAATATTAGCCGAGGAGGTTGAGCGGCAGTTCCTGCCGTTTGTCCGTACGCCGAGCAGATATATCGGAGGCGAAGTAAACCAAATCAAAAAAGACCTCACAAAATGCGGCCTTACCGTCGCGCTTTGTTTCCCCGATATATATGAAATCGGAATGAGCCATACGGGGCTGGCGATAATATATGATATCCTGAATAACCTCGACGGCGTGGCCGCCGAGCGGGTCTTTGCGCCCTGGGTTGATGCCGAAAAAATCCTTCGTGGCAAAAAAATCCCGCTATTTAGTCTCGAATCCAAAGCAGCATTGGCAAGTTTCGATATAGTCGGGTTCAGTTTAACCAATGAGCTTTGCTACACTAATGTGCTTAATATGCTCGACCTCGGCGGAATCAATATTCGAAGCACCGGCCGCAATGAAAGCGACCCCTTGATAATCGCCGGCGGCGGTATGGCTAATTGCTGTGAGCCGATGGCTGAGTTTATCGACCTGTTCTTGCTGGGCGAAGGTGAAGAAGCGGTCGTAGAACTGGCTGAACTTGTAAAATCTGAAAAACAGGCAGGCGCCTCTAAAAAAGAGATTTTGGCAAAAGCCGCTGAGAAATTCGAATGGGCGTATGTGCCTGCCTTTAATAACTCAAAACGAAATAATGCCGTTGTTAAAGATTTTGAAAACATCCCTGTGCCTCTTAAGCCGATAGTTCCATTCACTCAGGCCGTTCACGAACGGGTCTGCGTTGAGATTATGCGCGGCTGTCCCGGCCGTTGCAGCTTTTGCCAGGCAAGCTTCTGCAGAAGGCCTGTCCGCCGCCGAAGCGTCGAAAAAATAACAGAAATCGCCAAGGCCTGTTACCATGCGACCGGCTTCGACACAGTAAGCCTGCTTAGTTTATCAACGGCTGACTATCCGGATCTCGAAGAATTGATAACCAAACTGAACGAGTATTTTAAGGATAAGCACGTCGGGCTTTCTGTGCCGAGTCTGCGCGTTGACAGGCAGTTAAAACTGCTGCCGGAGTTGGTAACTTCGGTGAGGAAAAGCGGAATGACAATCGCCGTTGAAGCAGCCAGCGAAAGATTAAGAGAGATTATCAATAAGCCACTGAAAAACGAAGATTTGTTCGCGGCTGCGGAAGCGGCATACAAAGCGGGCTGGCATCGGCTGAAACTATATTTTATGGTCGGTCTGCCCGGTGAAACCGAGGAAGATATAAAGCAGATTGTCGAATTGTCTCTCCAATTGGCAAAACTGCGGCAGAATGTCGATGGCAGGATGGGCCAAATCAATGTTACCGTAAGCTGGCTTGTTCCTAAGCCGCACACGCCGTTCGGCTGGCTGGCACAAAAGCCAAAAGTGTATTTCGAACAGGCGAAACAGATGATACTCGATGAGAAGAGGAAACTGCGGGCAAAAATGGTGCAGTTTAAGTTCCACAACATAGAGTGCAGTGTCCTCGAATCAGCCATCGGCCGGGGCGACAGGAAACTGGCTGATGTAATTGAAGAAGCATGGAAAAACGGGGCGAAATTCGATTTGTGGGATGAGTATTTTGACCCTGCTATATGGCAGTCGGCTTTTGAAAAATTCGGCCTTGATA
>CAIYOL010000033.1 GCA_903927855.1 uncultured Planctomycetota bacterium | reverse complement strand
TGTCGCAGCAATAGCCTTTGAATCTTACGCCGAAATCGATGAGGACCGTATCATTTTTTTTGAGCTTTGCGGAGGTCGGCTGATGATGCGGGCGCGAAGCGTTTGGACCAAAGGCAACGATTGTCTCGAAACTACTTGCAGCGCCAGCTTTGCGAATTTGAAAATCCAGCCGGCCAGCCCATTCACTCTCGGTTATTCCGGGCTTTATATACTCAAAAGTCCGTTCAAGAGCCTGTGCTGCGATTCGGGCTGCTGCACTGATAGCAACAATCTCGCTTTTATCTTTGATACAGCGGGCAGATTCGATAAAACCTGCAACTGTTTTAAGCCGAACCTTAACAAATTTCTTTAGCAATTCGAAAACAGCAAGCGAAATTGACTTTTCGACGGTTATTGTCCGTACTGATTTCAGCTTTTTCACCAGTTCAGCCACTGCCTCGACCATCGGTTTATCCCGCTCGATTATGATGCAGGAAAGACACTCCTTTTTCGCCTGTTCGGTATATCTGCTGTCGGTCAATAAATAAACGACCCTATCGGCAAACAGAACCCAACTATCATCGCCTAAAAAACCGGTCGCGTATGTTACGTTGGCAGGTTTTGTTACCAAAAGGGACTTTATCCGCTTTTTTCTTAGCTGGTAACGAATTGCCCTGATGTGTCTTTTTATTATTCCGGCATCCATATTTGCGCTACTCACAACTCGATTAAAACACAATGATTAACACCGAATTGGGGAAAAATAAAGTTTTTTTTGCCCCAAAGTTTGGCTTATCACCATTTTATTTTTATACTTTTATTGGAGAAGAGACCGGCTGGGGGGAAGCCGGATAATACAAAAATGTGTGCCGGCTGTTAATGCTTTCCGCAGGTGGGAAAAGACTATAAATTATCTTTCCCAAGGGGGACGGTTTGTGCCGTCCTTTTTTTATATCTTGTCACAGCCTTTCTTTGCCATTACAATAAGCCAGCTTTTTAGCTCAATTTTAAAATTGGTAGTCAAGTTATGCTGTTTGTATTACCTATTCGGACAAGTATTCGGCCATGGCGGACGCCTTATGCAAATTACGCCTTGATAATCGCCAACGCACTAATTTTTTTGCTGACGTACTGGCCTCATAAAAACCCGCTTACAGGAGCCGGGGAGGTTCTCCGGCCTGCGGCAATGCAATTTATGCTCACCCCCCTTCGGCCGCATTTGTGGCAGTTTGTAAGCTATGCCTTTTTGCACAGCAGTATCATGCACATTGCCGGCAATATGTTCTTTTTGTATCTGTTCGGCAATAATGTCAACGACAAGCTTGGTCATATCGGATATCTGTGTCTTTATCTGGCAGGGGCGGTATTCAGCGGAATAGGCCATACACTACTGAACAGTAACCCTGTTATCGGCGCCAGCGGGGCCGTGGCTGCTGTAACGGGCGCCTATCTGGTCTTGTTTCCGCAGACGTTAATTACGGTTTTCTACTGGTTTTTTTATTTTATTGATACTATTGAACTTTCAGCATTATACTTTATCGCCTTTAAGCTGATTGTCTGGGACAATATTGTCGAACCAAGATTTTCGCCTAGTGCGATTGCGTATAGCGCCCATTTGGCAGGATATGCCTTCGGCATTTCGGCCATGCTGGGGATGCTCGCAATCGGTTTGATTGACAGCAGCCGTTTCGATTTATGGGCGATGATAAAACGATGGAACCAGCGCCGCCGTTATCGCGACGTTGTTTCGGATGGTTATGACCCTTTTGCCGGTTTGCCAACGGCCAAGCAAATAAAGGTAAAAGAGGTTAAGAAAACAACCGAACAGCAGCAGCAAGAGGAAAGAATCAAGCATCTCCGCAACGAAATCACCAGCCGGATACAGCACTATCTGCCTGCCGCTACCGAAGCTTATCTGGATCTTATCGCGATTGATAATGAGCAGATTCTGCCGCGTCAGCATCTGCTGGATATTGCCAACCAGCTTGCCAGCGAAAGCAAACACGCTGAATCGGCACAGGCCTACGAAAAGTTTTTAACTCACTACAGCAACTATGAATATGTTGAGCAGGTGGAGCTGATGGTTGGCATATTGTATTCACGTTATCTCAACAAACCGGAGCTGGCGATAAAGCACCTGCAGGCAGCAGCCCAAAAGCTTTCTGACCAAGGCCAACTGAAAATGTGCAACGACGAACTCGCTAAATTGCACAAATAGAACAGGCACTTATCGGCCCTTTTCCATCTGCTATCCACCATAGCGATTTGAAGTAATATTTGGGCGAGAAAAAAGTTGACAATCGCCGAGACGGGTGCTAATTTGAAGCCCGTGAACATATTTTGAGGTTTCGGTTATTTTTGAAAAGAGGCTCTTTTTGGGAGATAGAAAAATGCAATCTCATACCAAATTCATCAATCTATTTGTTCTTGTTTGTGTGATAAGCTTAGCGGCCGTCGGCTTTGCTCAGGAGACCGCTGCTTCACCACAGGGGTCTGTTTCAGCCGCTGAGGCAGAAGGAAATGAGCCATCTTTTCCTTACGTTGCCGAGATCATCGAGGACAATGTCAACATTCGCTCCGGGCCTGGTACAAATTACTACCACTGCGGCAAGCTCAATACCGGCGACAGAGTAAAGGTGGTCGCCAGCAAATACAGCTGGTCTCACATCGTTCCGCCAGAGGGCAGTTTTTCCTGGGTTTCAAAACAGTATATCAGCATTGACCCAAACAATCCTCGTATCGGGGCAGTTACGGGCGACGCCGTTCGTGTATATGCCGGCTCCGATTTACTCAAACCGATGCACTCCACGACCGTGCAGTTAGATCTCAACAATGGCGATAAAGTAGAGTTGCTGGGCGAGGAGATGGATGATTACTATAAAATTACTCCGCCAACCGGCGCCTACCTTTGGGTACTTACTCAGTATACCAAGCCGCTCGGAGCAGTCGACAAGGTGGAGGTGATTGTTACACCAAAGACTATTGCACCGAAGGCTGAGAATGAGCCAAAAGCTGAAGTTAATGCACCGGCGGTTGTCGCCGCGGCTACTCCTAATGAGTCTAAAAAGTTAAAGGAGTATTACGCTTTGGTAGAACAAATCAAGGCTGAGCAAGCCAAGCCGCTAGGCCAACAGAATTATGCGAAGATAAAGAAAGCGCTGGCTGAGCTTGCCGGCGACAAAGAGGCCGGCAAGGCCGCACGCTACGCGGAGTTTGCGCTTAAGCAGGTAGGACGTTGTGAATTAGCTATGGCGGTGGACCAGGCAGTTCAGTTTCAGGACTCACAATTGCAGCATATCAATGAGCAAATAGAAAATGCTC
>CAIYOL010000032.1 GCA_903927855.1 uncultured Planctomycetota bacterium | reverse complement strand
TACTTTTATGTCTGGCTCGATGCGCCCATCGGCTATATGGCTTCGGCAAAAAATTATTGCGACAAAAATGGTTTGGACTTCGACAAGCTCTGGAACAGCCCTGAATACGAGCTTTATCACTTTATCGGCAAGGATATTATGTATTTTCACGCCCTTTTCTGGCCCGCAATGCTCATCGGGGCTGGTTTCAGAACCGCCGACAAGCTTTTCATACACGGCTTTCTGACCGTCAACGGCGAGAAAATGTCCAAATCGCGCGGGACATTTATCAAAGCAGGCACCTATTTGAAGTATCTTAACCCCGAATACTTAAGATACTACTACGCGAGCAAGCTGGCCGGCGGCGTCGAAGATATAGACTTAAGCACAGAAGATTTTATAAACAAAATCAATTCCGACTTGGTCGGAAAGCTTGCCAACCTTGCCTCACGCTCGGTTCTGATGATTACAAAAAAATTCGACGGTCAGCTCGGCAGATTGGATAGCCAGGGCAGGCAATTAATAAAAAAGCTCGCTGAAGAAAAAAATTGGATTATAGAAAACTATGAAAACTTAAATTATGCCTCTGCTGTCCGAACAATCACCGCCCTGGCCGACGAGGCAAACCGGTACGTCGAACAGAATCAGCCCTGGGCGACTGTAAAAACCGATTTGGAAAAAACGCAGACTACCCTTACGGCAATAACAAATGCCGTGAGAATTCTGACGATTTACTTAAAACCCATCCTGCCCTGTTATGCCAAAAAGGTGCAGGAGTTGCTCAATGTCGATGAATTGAAATTTGCAGATGTCGAGATGATATTGGAAAATCAGAAAATAAACGATTACCAGAGATTAGTTGAAAGAGTCGACGAAGAAAAGGTCAAAGCTATGCTCGAAGAAAGTAAAGAAACTAAAGCAGCACAGCCGACGGCTGTCCCCACAGAGCCGATTAAGCCGGAATGCACTATCGATGATTTTGCAAAGATTGATTTGCGAATCGCCATGGTTGTAAAAGCCGAAAAGGTTGCCGGCGCTGATAAACTTCTGCACCTTGAGTTGGATATCGGCGGCATCACGAAAAACGTCTTTGCAGGCATAGCACAGGCATATCAGCCGGAACAGCTCGTTGGCAAACTCGTTATATGCGTCGCAAACCTCCAGCCAAGAAAAATGAAATTTGGCGTATCGGAAGGAATGATTCTGGCAGGCGGCTCCGGCGGAAAAGAAATTTTTATGCTCACAGTCGACCCCGGTGCAAAACCCGGACAGAGCGTACACTAAATATGAAAAAGAAGTTAGAAGAAATTGCCAAAGAAGACGGCCGATTCAGTGCGGGGGCGCTGAAGTTCGTTTATGAAGGGCTCGGCTACACCGCAAAAAAAGCCGCCACCGAGCCAAACCATGTTACAGGCCAAAATCTCTGCGAAGGATTGAGGCGCCTGGCTGTCGAAAAATGGGGCAGACTGGCGATGCTCGTATTAAACAGATGGAACATAAAAGCGACACGCGATTTCGGTGAAATCGTCTATCTGATGATAAAGCACGAATGGCTTAGCGTCCAGCCGACCGACTCAATCGACGATTTCAACGATGTTTACGATTTCAAAGCAGCCTTCAAAGACGAATTCCAATTCTAAATGGAGCTCACAGCCTGAACGACTTGCTCAGGGTTTCGGCGTTCCTTGATTTGTGTTTGCCCTGATGACATCCGTGAACTTTTTAATGGTATCCCAATAGCGATTACCCGCTACCCAAAACAAGTCATTGTGCCCTGCTCCGTCGACCCAAAATTTAAGCTTTGGTTCATTCGCTGTTTCGAAAAGCTTTTCCCCATGCCAGAATGGAACTATCTCGTCATTTTTGCCGTGAATTACAAGAATGGGACAGTGCACCTGTTTAATCTTGTCAATATTCCTGAATTTGTCGAAAGGAAGAAGCGGAAAGTGTGTTGCTGTACGAAAAGCGGTAACAAACGCGCCTTCGAGAATCAAACCGGCCAATTTCTTCCGGCAGGCTAGGTGCGTCGCAGCCCCTCCGCCCAGCGACCTTCCCAGTGCAATAATCCGGTCAGGGGGACATCCAAGTTTCCCAACCAGATACTCATAAGCTGCTTCAGCATCTTCGTATGTGTTTTTTTCCGATGGCGTTCCGCTGCTGGTGCCGTAGCCGTGGTAGTCATAAGCAAGCACGGAGAAACCCTTATTTCGGAACGCCTCTAAAACTTCGCGAATGTCCCCGATGTCCTCAGCGTTGCCGTGACTATAGAGTACGGTGAATTCCGAGTTCGGCTCTGAGAGGTAAAGTGCGGAGATTTTCCCCCCGTCTTTAGTTTCAATCTTGAGAATCTCCGGCCCATCTTCATAACTCGACTGCCGACCTTGTCCAAAAAAAATTATCCGGTCGGAAAATAAATATGCAAACAGCACAAAGCAGATGTACATAAGGACAAGCGTCCGAACTGCTTTTTTTATTGTTAAATCACCGACCAGTATTTTTCTTATCTTGCGTTTGTCCACACCCGTAATACTACGGTATTTTGGCTTAAATGCCAGCGTTTTGCCTGTTTTTGCCTTGACTCGTAGCCAGAGAAATGTATAATTGAATCACCTTTTGCGGTTTTGTCGCAAAAGGATGGAGAGAAAACTCAATTCGTTTTGCATAAGCCAATGTTCTTGTGCTCTGCTGCGATATAAATATAGATAGTTACCGAGAGGAATAAAAAATGAAGAATACATTGATTGTTATGGGTATCACTGTTGTGTCTGTTTTGGTTTTGTGCCCTTTTGCTGCACATGGTGCGTCATTTACCCTCTCTGACAGCGCCTTAATGAGTCTCGATTATGATTACCCCTGTTACAGCAACCAGTCCGCCACAATAACTAATATTACAGATGTGGAAGGGCCGGGTGTTCGATTCGATATTATGTATCCTGACCCTCGTTACATTCGAGACCAAATGCCAGACCTGTTTTGGACGTCTTGTATTTATGGAGGCAACGGCTCCCTTAGCGGAATTGATATAAGTTCCTTCGATGCCTTCGCTCTTAAGTTTACTTTGCTTTCTGCTAATGGGGTTTCAGTGCCGGATGCGACAGGGCCGGTCATTGTCGGGGCTTTGATAAACCGGGCCGATTACATGTGGGCGTATCGTCCGGAGGTTATTGCGATTGACGACCCATACGATCCACCAAATGCAACTTCGGTTACCACATCGGACGTCACTCAAATTGAGTTTATTGGTTTTACTTGCCATCCACCTTATTGGTGGTACGACCCGGAAGGCCCGCTTGGTCCGAATCCATGGGATACTGATGGGGCAATAATCAGTCTCTTAGTGGAGCCAGCCCCGGGTGCCGTGGTTATCACCCCCGAACCCGCCACGCTTTTCCTCCTCGGCCTCGGCAGTCTGGCTTTACTGCGAAAACGTAGGGTATAAACTGAATTCATCTTATTGAACAATGGGCTGTGAGCAAACGCCGTCAGGCGTCCCTTGGCGGAACACTCACAGCCTTTTTTACTTTTTATTTTTCGTTCTTTGTGCCTGTGTGCCTTTGCTCCTTTGTGCCTCGTGTTTAAAATCAATCAAAACTGTTGGTAGTCAGACCTCTAAAACGGATTTTTCCCAAATTTTTTTTATCCCTTTATCCATAACGGCTTAACTCAAAACCATACCCCAAAAACCTCACAATTTTCGCATCAAACGCGCATGTTCATCCAATTATAGAGAGACAGTCTCCCTGTCCGCCATAGCCTTGGCGAAGGCGGATCTTGAAAGGAAACCCTTTAAAGGAATAACCAATGAGCGGTTTCCAATAACCAATTGATACTGTTTATAACTTATTTCTCTGTGTTCTCTGTGGCTTAAGCAACGGAAGCGGAGATTGTATGTCTATAGCGGAAAAATCAATCAAAAATGAGTAAATTATGCCAAACAAAGCCAATTTAGGACAAAGTCAAATTGTTA
>CAIYOL010000031.1 GCA_903927855.1 uncultured Planctomycetota bacterium | reverse complement strand
GATTCGTCGATGAGAAGCAAATAGTCCTCAGGGAAATAGTCCAATAACGTCCAGGGAGGACTGCCCGCCGTACGTTCGGAGAGGTGGCGGGAATAATTTTCCACGCCGTTGCAATAACCGGCTTCTCGCAACATCTCGAGGTCGTAATTCGTACGCTGCTCCAGGCGGGCGGCTTCCAGCAATTTATCTTGCGATTTCAATTCGTCGATCCGTTCCTGTAATTCCTGCTCAATGCTCTGAATCGCCCGAAGCATCTTATCGTGGGAAGTGACAAAGTGCTTGGCCGGGTAAATATCGATAGCATTCAATTCGGTCAGCAATTCGCCGGTGAGCGGGTCGATTTGGACAATACGCTCGACTTCGTCACCGAACAATTCGATTCTGAGCGCCATATCTTCATAAGCCGGCTGGACTTCCAAGGTATCGCCGCGGATACGGAATTTACCCCGACTAAAATCCATGTCATTGCGTTCGTATTGCATATCCACAAGCTGGTGCAAAATACGCTGGCGGTTATAGCTTTTGCCTTTCTCCAGATTCAGGACAAAGCTCTGGTATTCTTCCGGCGAACCCAAACCATAAATGCAGGACACCGAAGCGACAATGAGCGTATCCCGTCTTTCAAACAAGGAACGGGTGGCGGCGTGGCGCAGTTTGTCGATCTCATCATTAATGTCGGCGTCTTTTTCAATATATAGATCCTGCTGCGGGACATAAGCCTCCGGCTGATAATAATCGTAATAAGAGACAAAGTACTCTACGGCGTTATTGGGGAAAAACTCCTTGAATTCGGCGTAAAGCTGAGCGGCCAGGGTTTTATTGTGGCACATCACGAGCGTCGGTCTTTCTACCTTCGCCACGACGTTCGCCATGGTGAAGGTTTTACCGCTACCTGTGACACCCAGCAGTGTCTGCTTATGGAAACCTTTTTGCAGACCATCCACCAGCTTATCTACCGCCTGCGGCTGGTCGCCGGTCATCTGGAAATCCGAAATTAATTGAAATTCCACTCTAAATCACAAATCCTAAGCACTAAACTCTAAATAAATTCAAAATCTTAATATTCAAATTTTAAACAAAAATGAAAACTAAAACAAGTGTTCGGGGTTCTCTGCGTAAATTATATAACGGCGGGCAGAAATCGGCAATTAGTAACTGGATTCAGCTATAAGTTATGAGTTACCTGTTTTGAGTTTTAAGTATTGTGAGGCGGATTATCAAGCAATACCATGGTTAATCTATTTTCCGTGAGATTGCGAGTCCTTCTTCTGAAAGACTCGCAATGGTCAAATGCGGCGATTGAACTCAGGACTGATTACCGGCAACTGTCGACCCTATCTTGTTTTCTTTCGGCTGCTGCCATTTTGTAAACAGCAGTACCACGTAGACCAGCGAAAGGCACATCAGGGTACAGGCAAAGGACACATAAACCCAATCCGGTAGATAACGTTCGAATAAACCCAAATGAGCCAAGATATGTGTTGGCCAGAAATAGTCCGGTTTTAAATTATGGAACCACCAGGGCGTATTGGCAAGCCAGACCCAGGCTGCAGGTAGAATGGCGAGACCCAGGGCGAAAATTCTTTCAAATTTATATTGTGTCCGTGAAGCCAGCAGAATTGCTAACGGGATATAGACTATCAAATATTGGTAATTTACTTGATAATAGAAGCTGATAAAAACAAGAAAACCGGCAAGCGCTCCCTGCAAAGGTGTTATCCGTCGGAAATAACATAATATCGCATTAATACTTAAGGTAATAATCAGCACGGGGATGGTGAATGATATCAGGTCGGCGGTGCCCCATCCAAAGACATTGTGCAGGTAAGTAAGCAGAGCTCCACTCCCGCTAAAACAAAAACACAGCGGAGATTGGTAGCCCGATGCTTGCTCCGGTAAGAAAAGTGATTTTGCATAAGATAAGAAGTTACCTGTAACTAAAAAAGGTATAGAAATAATCGCGATTACACCGGCGGTAATTGCGCAGTTAGTGAGAAGCCGACGCATATTCATATACCGGGTACAGACAATTACTATCATTGCTACTGCGATAGCCGTATGCTGTTTAGTCATCACTGCTAAACCGGCGAAGACGAAAGCCAGCCTATCCTTACCTTTGATGAGGAAAATGACGCAAGCCAACAAGAACGCAGCCGCGACCGCGTCGAACTGACCGAAGACCCCGGATTCAAACCAGGCCGTGGGATGCAGTAACCACAAACTCGCAAATAACACTTTGCGGCGTTTCGAACCGGGGACGGCCCAGTACAAAAGCAAGCCGATGGCGAGGTCGGCGGCAATAATCGGGATTTTCATGGCGAATCGCCAACTGGGATCCGCCGTAACCGTACCGACGACGCTAAACGCTGAACTGGAAGGCACGAAAAGCAAAGACACCCTCGATATCAGCAACCATATCGGCGGATAGACAAAGCTCCAGCCTTGCATAGGGAAGATGCTTCCTTGGGCATCCGCATACCGGTAAAAATCCAATCCTTGAGCCTGAAATACCTTGGCGAATGCCCAGAATTGGGCGACATCAGGTCCCGCCGAGATTGAGGCTGCCCACAATCTGATGAAAGCAGCAATGGCAAATACAATCGCTAAAATAATCAGGGGAATATGATGACTCATCCAAACTATACAAGTTCTGAAAATATTGCGTGGAGGTGATGGCGACGGCAAGTTATTTGTGGTTTTTAAATCGTTTTCTTTCATGTCCATATAACGAAAAACAACTAAGTACGATATGCAAAAACGCTCAGATTACTTATTCTTTCGCTTTCTTCTGAAGCTCATACAATTTCGTTAAAGCTTCCAGCGGCGTCAGCGAATCGATCTCCAACTTCGCCAATTCTACTAACACGGGTGATTTCTCCGTGAAAAGCTGCATTTGCACTAATGACTGCGGATGAGCCTTCGCCGCGGTTTTGACAGTTTTGTCACTGCCTTCCAGTTCGTCCAGAATCTCCTGGGCGCGATGAACCACAGATTTCGGCAAACCCGCCAGTTTACCGACGTGGATGCCGTAGCTCTTGTCGACACCGCCAGGGACGATTTTACGCAGGAAAATCACCTCGCCCTTCTCTTCTTTAACAGCCACGTTATAATTTTTCACATGCGGCAGATAATCGGCGAGTGCTACCATCTCATGATAGTGGGTCGCAAAAAGAGTCTTCGCTCCCAGACGCGGGTGATTATGAATATATTCCGCTACCGCCCGGGCAATAGATAAACCGTCGTAGGTGCTGGTGCCACGACCGATTTCATCCAGAATCAGCAATGAACGCGGTGTGGCGTTATTCAGGATACCGGCGGTTTCCACCATTTCGACCATAAACGTCGATTGCCCGCTGGACAGGTCCTCACGCGCGCCGATGCGTGTAAAAATGCGGTCGACTAGTCCGATACTCGCTTCGTCTGCCGGTACAAAACTGCCAATCTGCGCCAGGAGAACAATGAGAGCCACCTGCTTTAAATAGGTTGACTTTCCGGCCATGTTAGGCCCGGTAAGAATCACCAGTTGCGTGTCTTTGTTAGACAAATAGGTATCGTTAGGTACAAAGCTGGTATCGGTTAAAGACCGTTCCACCACCGGATGCCGCCCGCCTTTGATAATAATCTCGTCGTCGTTGGTCAACTGCGGACGTTTGTAGTTATAGCGGATGGCAACCTCCGACAGACTGGAATAAACATCGATTTGTTCGATGGCTTCGGCCAGCGCCAGAATCGCAACGCGGCTGGCGGCGATTTGTTTGCAGACCCGCTGGAATAATTCCGTCTCCAGTTCTTCAATCCGTTCCCTGGCATTCAGAATCGTGGATTCGTAATCTTTCAGTTCCGGCGTGAAATAGCGCTCGCCGGTGGACAGCGTCTGCTTTCTGATATAGTTTTCCGGGGCTTGCGCCACATTCGACTTCGAAATCTCAATATAGTAGCCGAAGACATGGTTATAGCCGATTTTTAGATTCTTAATCCCGGTTTTTTCCTGTTCGGTATGCTCCAGATTGGCCAGGTATTGCTTGGCATTTTTAGACACCGAACGTAAATTATCCAGTTCCTCCGAGAAGCCCTGCTTAATCACGCCGCCCTCACCGAGAGTAGTAGTCGGCTCCTCAACGATAGCTTGATTGATAAGCTCCACAACCTCCGGCTGCGGTTTGAGTTCATCTTTGAGCCAGGCAATAGCGGCACTATTTACGTTGTTTTCCAGCGCTTCTTTCATTTTGGGGATAAGGGATAAAGTACGTTTCAAAGCGACCAGTTCATTAGGGTTGGCTAAATTACCGCTAATCCGGTTGATAATCCGCTCCAGGTCAGCAATATTCGTGAGAAAAGCAATAGTCTGCGCCCGCGCCAGGGAGTTTTCGACAAACCAGGCGACGGCATCCTGGCGTTTGTTGAGTGCTTGTAAGTCGAGCAAAGGCTGCGTCAATCGCCGCTTTAAAAGACGGCTGCCCATGGCGGTTTTGGTCAGGTCGATGACCGAAAGCAACGAACCTTTGACGGAACCGGAACTGCTTCGGAAAAGCTCCAGATTGTTTTGCGTCTGTATATCGAGCGCCATAAAAGCTTCGGTGGTATAGGTGGAAAGCCGGGTCAACTGCCCCAGCATGCCTTTCTGCGTCTCCTGAATATAATATATGATAGCACCGGCGGCGCTGACCGCCAGCGGCAAGCCGCTGCAGCCGAATCCATCAAGTGTCGTTGTCCCGAAATGCTCCAGTAGAGCCTGACGGGCAACCCCGGTCTCGAAACGGTAATTATCCAGTTTGGTGACGGGCATCGAGAGTTGCAGGTTAGTCAAATCGGTATTCTGCGGCACAATCAATTCCGAGGGCTTGAGCCGCTCCAGTTCGTTACGCACACGGCTTAAAGGCAACTGCGTGGTGGCAAATTCACTGGTAGTGATATCGACATAAGCAACGCCCGCCGAATCGCCGTTGATCACCAGGCTGGTGAGATAATTATTGGCCTTGCTGTCCAATAGCAGCGGTTCGACGACAGTCCCCGGTGTTACGACACGGATGACATCGCGCTGGACAATGCCCTTGAGTTCGCCGGGCTTAGTCAGCTG
>CAIYOL010000030.1 GCA_903927855.1 uncultured Planctomycetota bacterium | reverse complement strand
GGTTTCCTCCACAAATATCGGCTATAACTTTAGCTTGTTGCCGGATTTACTCTCGTGGATTGTCACCGGTCCGCTCGAAAACGTAACTCCCTGGCTGGTTCCACGAGAACTGCGATTGCCCGTCAGATTAATTATCATCGGGATTTTTTTGTCTGTGCTGATAGCAGCCGAAATAATAAGACGGCATAAAATGCTGCGACAACCCCCGGACACAAAGATAGCGCAAGTCAGCGGTATTTTCTCTCTGGTTTACGCCGTCTTTGTTGTAACTGCTGCGATAACGGCGGCAGAAGCCAATGAGAGGGTCTGGTCTTCCTTATTTCCATTTCTTATACTGCTGATGTTGGTTGGAATAGATTCTGTTGCCGCACTTTTGGACCGATTCCTAAAAAAGCCGGCAGCAAGCAATCTTCTCGTATCAGGGATTATCGGCTTGTGGTTACTTTTCTATTGCCTGCCGATATTCCAGCAAACAGTTTCTTTCTACCACAGATATGGCGTTCCAGGTTCCAATTCCTCTCTTTGGAAAGATGCTCCGCTGGCCAACTGGCTGCGAAATAACCGCCTGGATGGCATGTTTTTCAGCGACGCCCCAGATACGTTATATTTCCTGCACAGAATTACTGCTGAACTCACTCCCGATAAAAAAGCAGAGGAGATAACAGCGTTCAGGAAAAAACTGTCCTCCCAAAAAACTAATTATCTCATCTGGTATTCTATGGATTATTACCGCTTTAGCCGTTTTAGCCGCACTTATATGTGTAGTTTGGAGGATTTAGCCGCCTCATCTAAATTAGAACCTGTGATAATCCTCAGGGATGGCGGTGTCTTTATAATCCGTTGACAGTCTCTAACAGGCGGTCAGAACCTCTTAAGCAAATGTGCTGTAACGACATCGAACACTAATAGCATGCCGTTTGATGCGAATGCCACTACGACCAGTGTTTCTTTTTCTATCGCGATAAAATGAAAACCTTGAAGCACCCAGTAAATTACTATTGCCAAAAACAGAGCAACGCTGACTAAAATCAGAATAACGCTGCTCCAGAACAAACTGCCTTCGGGCAAATTGATTAAATACCTGTAGGTCTTTATGTCTGTTTCAATTTTAACGGCTAAAAACAATCCCACTGCCCAGATGATTATGCCGAAAAAGCTGCCCAGTAAACCGAACATCATACTGTGCAGCCCGAATATCGACGCAGCGCCAATCGAAATAGGCCCGAAGCACAACCCTGTGATGAGCACCAGCCAGCCGATAAAAAACACAGCCAAACCCGTAATGAAAAAAAACTTCGGAGAATCCAAAAATATCTGCAGCATATGCCTCGTCCCGTCACGCCATCTTTTCAGGTGAGGTGTTCTTTCACCGCTGTCAGGATATAAAGAAATCGGAACGCGCGAAATCCTGGCGTTTGACTTTAGCGCTTTTACCAGCATCTCGGAGGCGAACTCCATCCCCTTGCTTTTAACGCCCCACGACAGGAAACTGTCGCGTTTGAAACAGCGAAAACCCGAATTGCAGTCCGTTATCTTGTTTACGCCTCTGGCGTACAGCAGGTTGATGAAAAAATTAAGCATAGGCGTTCCCAGATGTCTGTGAAGAAAAGGCATAGCGCCGGGATGAATGTCCCCTTCAAGTCTCGAACCGATGACAAGGTCAAAACCTTTTTCCAGCTCGCGGACAAGTAACGGCGTTTCGAGAAAATCATACGTATTGTCTGCGTCGGCAAAAACCACTATTTCACTCGTTGCATTCTCAATCCCGCATAATAGTGCTGCCCCGTATCCCTTTTCCGCGCAATGTACCACTTTTGCCCCGTGCTTTTGCGCAATCTCTACTGAATTGTCTGTGCTGCCGTTATCGCAAACAATTACTTCTGTCCGACGTCCTTCAAACTCGGCAAGGCACACCTCCTTGATTTTGGTTAAAACTCCGGCCAGGGTCCGGTGTTCGTTCAAACAGGGAATAACGAACGACACTGACTTCTTCGAATTGCCCATTAAGACCTTCTATCACCTACTGTAAGTTTTATCT
>CAIYOL010000029.1 GCA_903927855.1 uncultured Planctomycetota bacterium | reverse complement strand
TGTATTAGGCAGAGATTCGTGTCTTAAAAATTCTCTGTTACCTGTCCTGAGCAGACCTGTGGTGAGCATGTCGAACCAGTCGAAGGAATTTAGGCAACTTTTTTCATTTGACTTTTTTCAAAAAATTTGGTATAATTCCCCCTGTTCATCAGTAGATGAACGCATTTCGCCCCGGCGGGCAAGGTTTCAGGTCCAGTTGGCCCAATTCAATCAATCTATTCAAAAGCGTTTTTTGCTTTTTATGGGGTGGTTTTTATTATGGTTTTGACTTTTATGTTTTCTTTATTCTGAATTCCAGTTCAGGTCTTGCGTCTTGTGTCTGGAGTCTTATGTCTTTCGTCCGCCTTCAGCGGACACGCAGATTTTCTGCGCAGAAAGGAAAAATCAATCAAAATGTATAAAATTATGCGAAACGAACCCAATTTTCAAAATGCCCAAAATGATTGCAACTACAATTATGACAACCACTAACAACCAAAAACTACAAACTACGAACTCTAAAAAACGAACCCAAACGAACCCAATTTACAGTTTGTTTGTTCGTGTTAATTCGTGGTTGAATTTTTCTTGTGCCCCTTCATGGCCAAAAATCTTTTTTCCTCTTTTCTATACCCTAAACGCTATACGCTGTACGCTATTTTTACCTTTTTGCAATAAAACATAAACTCGTGCGTCTTTATTTACAGAACAATTTAATAAAAACAACGAATAGAACTGAGAAAATGAAAGGAGACAAAAATGAGAAATTTAAAATACATCTTAATATTGGCGGTTTTGACATGTTCCGTAACGGCTTATGGCCGTGGCAGAAATAGTTTCAGTATAGGTATTGCTTTTGAACCCGCTTATCAGCCTGTTTACGTTTATCAGCAGCCCGTTTGCGTTTATCAGCAGCCTGTTGTTTACACTACCCCGCAGCCCGTTTACGTAAGCCCACAGCCTGTTTACGTCTACCAACAGCCTGTTTATGTTACTCCCGCCCCTGTGTATTATACCCAGCCGGAAGTCAGCTTTGGCTTTTCTTGGGGCAGCGGCGGTAATCGCAGCTTCAATGGCGGTCATGATGGCTATCGCGGCGATCGTGACAACAATCGAGGCAACTCTCACGGCGGCTGGCGAGGCAATAACGGCTGGCGCGGCCATAGATAAACATTTCCCGCAGATAAAATTGAATATATCGAATCCAAGGCAGTCTCCGACTGCCTTTTTTATTTTTTTCGTAGCGACCTGTCTCGCCATAGCTTTTAGCGACGGCGGAAGCGGAGATCCCAGAACTCTCAAAACTAGCGATTGATAAAAGAATACCTAACTAACTTAGGTATTCCCTTTGTGTCCTCATCGCGACCAGCGTCAAAAAAAATTCGTAGCGAAGCGAAGATCCTTCGAGGCGTAGCCGAGACCTCGCCTTTTCAAACCTAGGATTACCAAAAATAATACCTAACTATCTTAGGTATTGCCTCCGGCGGCTGCGGCCATCGCCGCCAACCCCCGCTTCCAAAAACTCCTATTCTAAAATCCCAGATTTCCCAAATCCAGGATTGATAAAAAGAATACCTAACTATCTTAGGTATTCCCATCAGCGGCTACTCCGCATCACGCACCTGCTTAAAATTTCTACAAAACAGTTTTATATTTGACATTCAAAGAATACCTAAGTATCTTAGGTATCCTTTGAAAAATCGCTTATGAATTGTGAAAGGATAATTGTCGAATGTTTTACCAGCAGATTATAAAAGGAAGCATCAAATTTGTAATTCTCTCAATCCTCGAAAACCGAGAAGTGTACGGCTATGGGCTTATCCAAGCCGTTAATCGTCAAACCAAGGGTTTTTTTGAATGGCGACAGTCCGCCGTCTATACAACTCTGCACAAGATGGAAAAAGCCGGCCTGGTTAAAGGTAAATGGAGACCTGCGGGGATCGCCAGAAAACGAAAATACTACCATCTTACTGACAAAGGCAGGCAATTACTCGCCGCGAACCGGACCGAATGGCTTGCTTTTTCAAAGTATATGAACAAGCTGACTGCCAATACCTAAGCATCTTAGGTATTGTATTTTGTTTTGAATGGTAAAAAGAATACCTAACTAACTTAGGTATTACCCTCAATGGCTCCCCGATTCGCCAAACCAAAAAATTGTCCAATTCTTTCCAACATTTCCATACATCTTTTGCTAATTTAGATACAACTTTTGACCGTTTTCATACTTTTTTCACACGTTTTGCTATAGTTTTAACATATTTTAAGTCGTTCTTGATTTTTGCTTTCTTTTCATATAACCTCAAGCCGAGTAAATGGTTACGCCTCAAAAAAATTCCGTTGATATCGAAAAATGGCTCAAATTAATCCGAGCCGATGCCGTCGGCCCGGTCACTTTCGGCAAGCTCATAAAGCATTTCAGCACAATAGATTACGTCTTAGGCGCCTCGGTCAGCGAACTATCTAAAGTTGACGGCATCGGCTTCAAAACCGCCGAGCGAATCGCCATAACTCGTGACAAATTCAATACTTGCGCCGAATTAGAATTAGCCGATAAATTAGGCGTTTGGCTAATCAACCTTGCCGATAAGCGTTATCCCCCTTTATTAGCAAGGACTTACGACCCTCCGCCAGTCCTTTACATCAAGGGAACCCTGGGGACATCCGACAATTTAGCCATTTCGATAGTCGGCTCCCGCCGATGCAGTTTATATGGGCAGGAGCAGGCATCGCAGTTCGCGCATTTCCTTGCCTCAGCAGGATTTACGATTTGTTCCGGAATGGCCCGCGGCATAGATACCGCTGCACACACAGGTGCGCTATCGGCCGGCGGACGCACAATCGCCGTGCAGGGCTGCGGGCTGGCGAATATCTTTCCGCCGGAAAATAAGAAGCTGTTTGAACTTATAAGCAATTCCGGCGCATGCATCAGCGAATTGCCGCTGCAGTATGAGCCGCTGGCTGAAAACTTCCCGCCTCGCAACAGAATCATAGCAGGATTGTCGCTGGGGACTATTGTTGTCGAGGCCGCTCCGAAATCCGGCGCGTTAATTACCGCTACAGCGGCACTTGAGAATAATCGGGAGGTGATGGCGGTTCCGGGGAAAATTGATTCGCCGTTGAGCAAGGGAGCACATCAATTGATAAAACAGGGGGCGAAGTTAGTCGAATCTGTGGAGGATGTGATGGAGGCGCTCGGGTATATCGGCGAACGACTGCAAAGCCACGTAACAGCCGTAGCGGCAAAGGCATCCGAAAGGATTGAAAAGCCGTTATTCGACATCAAAGAGTTGAAATTGAGTGCGGATGAAAAGGCGATTTATGATTGCCTGAGTAAAGAGCCGGTGCACATAGAGGAGATAATCGCGGGGACGAATTTGACGCCGGGCGGTATTAACGCAGGGTTGATATCGCTGCGGCTGAAGGGGCTGATAAAACAATTGCCGGGCAGTTTATTCCTGCGGCATTAGATTTTTCTTACGGCGTAGGTGAAGATGGGTCTGTTTTCTTTTAGGTATTTTCTTTCGAAGTTTGAGCCGACCCATTCGCCGAGGTTTGCGCCGGCGGTGGGGAAGAATTCGATTTTTTCCAGCCGGTCGCTGAAAGCAGCTAAGACTATCTGAATTTGCTCAAAATACTCGGCGTGGTCGGTAGCGATTCTAATAGTGCCTGCGGGGACAAGGCAACGGAGGATATGCTCGAGATTTGCGGGGGCAATGAAGCGTCTTTTGTGGTGGCGTTTTTTTTGGCCAGGGGTCGGGGAAATAGATGTGGAAACATTCGACGGAATTATCGGGGACGAAATTGATTATAAAGTCCACTGCGTCGGTGCGGATTATGCGGACATTTTTCAGTCCCCATCGTCCGATGCGGTCAACGGAGTAGCGATAGTATTTGCGGGCCCATTCGATGCCGAGGAAATTGACGTCCGGCTGGGCCTTGGCCTGGTTGAGGAGGAAAGCGGCTTTGCCGGAACCGACTTCGATGTGGACAGGGTTTTTACGTCCGAAAATCTGTGTGAAGTCAATTCTGCCATTCAAATCTTCGGGTTTCAGGGCGACTGAGGGGTAGTCATTTAAGATTTTGGCCATTGGTATCCTGCGAAAAACCGCTGTAACAGGGCTTCAATGCCGGTATTATACAAAAAAACAGCACTTTGGGGGAAGATATAACTTGTTTTTTGAGCGTTGTTTGCGGTTAAAGTCGATGCGGAGGGCATTCGATAAAATAACTGGAACTCAACTATCCGGCGGTGCGTATTTATTATTAGGACTTAGGATTAATTGGGTTAAACTTTAAGAAGGGGAGGGCTTAAAAAAATGATTCGGCAATTAATTAAAAAACGACGCAAGTGGGTTTTGGTAGATATCAATACGCAGAAAGATTTCTTTCTCGCGAACGGCAATACGTGTATAAGAAACCACAGGAAGATTTTGACCA
>CAIYOL010000028.1 GCA_903927855.1 uncultured Planctomycetota bacterium | reverse complement strand
TATCGTTGTATTGAGCATCGCACTTATTGCACATCTCAAAAACCGACATCGTTGTATTGCCTCTGTCGTAAGGGATTGTTTCAACTATCGAATACCTTGGCCCGCAGTTAGTGCAGTTTATAAACGGATACCTGTACCGAAAATCTTCTTTCTCAGCCATCTCCGCAAGACAATCTTCGCATACAGCCATATCAGCCGTTACCTGTGACAGGGTTGTTCCTTCGGACTTGCTTGCCTTGATTGTGAATTTCTTTTCCCCCTCAACTGTATCTATATCGGTCACTTTATATGATTTTATCTCTGCCAATAGCGGCTTGTATCTGCTCTGCAATCGGCCTGAAAATTCCGCTATTTTTTCTTTTGCCCCCTGTAATTCGATTGTTACCCCCTTTGTGTCGTTATAAACAAAGCCGGTAAGCTCCAATTGGCTGGCTATTCTGTACACAGCCGGACGAAACCCGACCCCTTGTACCCGCCCAGTTATAAATATTCTTTGCCTTTTAGTCAAAATTCTTGGTCCTTGTCGTTCTAACTGCTTTTATACGAACCACTTATATAAGTAGTTCTTAGGAAGCATTATAATTTGCTTGTCTTGGAAAGGCAATCATACCTTACATAGTTATTGGAGTTAAACCAAAGGCAGTGCCGAGAATTTTGTTTGCCTCAACCTCGATTTTCTGCTAACATAAATTCTGGTTATAGCAGGTATCTGAATTTTATACCCTGAACGCTATACGCTTTTTATTGGGGCCATAGCTCAGTTGGGAGAGCGCTTGCATGGCATGCAAGAGGTCGCGCGTTCGAATCGCGTTGGCTCCATTATCAAGTTGCAGCTGTTTTGAATTTTAAATTTTGGTCATTTTAATTTGCTTCGAATTTTGGCATTCGGATTTAATTCCGTATAAACAGATAACCTATAAGAGATGAGGTAAGTAATTATGTTATGCAGAGATTCGGTATGCAGATTTGTTTTGATGGGTTTGATTGTGCTGTTCGGATTAAACGGCTCGGTCTGTTTAGCTTCGACTGAGATAACTTCAGAAGCCAATAACGTCAATAAGCTGATTATTCACACTGAGGCAGGTAAGGATACTATCAGCCCGGAGATTTACGGGCATTTTGCCGAGCATCTGGGAAGATGTATCTATGGGGGATTCTGGGTAGGGGAAGATTCGCCGATTCCGAATACCAGAGGAATTCGCAACGATGTTGTTGAGGCCTTGAAGAAAATCAACGTGCCTGTTATACGCTGGCCAGGAGGATGTTTCGCCGATGAGTATCACTGGAAGGACGGCATCGGCCTGCCGCAACAAAGGCCCTCGACGGTAAATTCACATTGGGGGATGGTGACAGAGAACAATCGTTTTGGAACGCATGAGTATATGGATTTGTGTGAGATGCTGGGGTGTCAGGCCTATATAAGCGGCAACGTCGGCTCCGGTACACCGGAAGAGATGCACGACTGGGTTGAATATATGACGTTTGGCGGCAAAAGCCAGATGGCTGATTTGCGCCGGGCCAACGGTCGTGAACAACCGTGGAAGGTTAAGTATTTTGCCGTCGGCAATGAAAACTGGGGCTGCGGTGGGAATATGACGCCGGAATATTACGCTGACCTTTACAAGCGATTTGCGACATACATCAGGAATTATCCGGGTAATAATATAACAAAGGTAGCGTGCGGACCGGGCTGGGATGATTATAAATGGTTCGAGGTGCTCTTGAGCAGCGCGGCCAAGAGCATGGACGCAATCAGTCTTCACCATTATGTGTTTGAAGGCGACTGGAACCACAAAGGCAAGGCCACGGTCTTCGACGAACAAGGATGGTTCAACACGCTTAAAAAAACGTTCTTTCTTGACAAAATGATTGTCGAAATCAAGAAAATTATGGACAAATATGACAAGGAGGGTCGTATCGGGCTTTTTGTTGATGAGTGGGGGACCTGGTGGGATGTAGAAGAAGGTGAAAACCCGGGATTTCTATATCAGCAAAATACCCTCAGAGACGCAGTTGTAGCAGGGTGTTTTTTGAATATTTTCAATCAGCATTGCGACAGGGTCAGGATGGCTAATATCGCCCAGACCTGCAATGTGCTGCAGGCGATGGTTCTGACTAAAGGTGAAAAGATGATTGTCACGCCGACGTATTATATATTTGAAATGTACAAGGTCCATCAGGGGGCCAAATATCTGCCGAGCGATATTGTTTGCAATCCGTATAAAAGCGGTTCGGAAACGCTTCCAAGCATAACTGCATCGGCCTCAAAGGATAAGTCAGGAAAAATACATATTTCAATATGCAATTTGAACCCCGAAGCGCCCGCAGAACTTGAATGCAGCCTTGAGGGGTTTAAAGTGCAAAAGGTGACAGGGCGTGTTCTTACCGCTGATGTTATGAATGCGCATAATACTTTTGAAGAACCCGATGCTGTAAGACCTGCTGAGTTTAAGGGGATTGAAATAAAGGACGGCAAAATTCTGGCGACTATTCCCTCAAAATCAGTGGTTGTTCTGGCGGCAGAATAGGTGGCTTGGGTACCTCCTAGGGTCAGAGCAACTTTGTTACTAAATTACAGGATAATCGGAGTCTTGGCTCGGTTGAGAGAATGCTTGCAGGGTATACAAAAGGTCGCAGGTTCGAATCGCGTTGGCTCCATTTTATAAGCTCTTTATTTGTAAGTACTTGCCATTCATCGTTCATTTGCTAGGCATCTCATTTTATTTAACTAAAAAAACGAAAAAAGGATAATATCGTAACAAAATGGTAACATATATACCTTACAGTAACATTTGCTAAGAAAAACCGTTTATTGCAAATGTTACTCGAAAGGAGAACGATTATGAAAAAGCTAAAAACTGTGACAGTTATGTTTTTGTTTGCGTTATGTCTCTTTAACGCAGTGGCAGCGGCTAAACCCGCAAGTGTTATGTTGCGCGAGGGCCTGTATGCCGAGGAGGTTGATGGTGATATTGACGCGGCGATAAAAATTTATGAGCAGATAATTAACGATAAGTCGGCATCTAAGGAAAATGTGGCACAGGCGCTTTACCGGCAGGGTATGTGCTGTCTGAAAAAGAAAGATGATGCCGGAGCAAGAGCGGCTTTTGCAAAGCTCACAACCGAATATGCCGACCAGACCGAAATTGTTGGGAAGGTAAAACCGCTTTTAGATGATTTGATGAATTACGACACAGCCGCTTTAATGCCGCCCGACACTCTCGTATATGTTGAGCTTGGAAGCCCGGGCGAGCAGATTGAGACTATACTTAGCATGCTGAAAGGCACGCCTTTTGAGAATCCGCTGGCCGTAATAGGCGGCGGTAATGCGCCTGGTGCCGGTGCCGGCCAGAAGTCGCCAGCAGATATGATGGCTGCTTTGCTAAACCCGAGTATGATGGCCGAGTTCAAAAAAATAAAGGGTATGGCTGTTGGTGTTACGGCTATCAGGCAGAATAACCCACCCTCGGTTGCTGTGCTGTACCCTGGCAAAAGCGACGCATTGAGGGGTGTAATTCTTGCAGCATTAGGCATGATGGGGCAGCGGGGCGAGCCGATAGAGGGAATGGAGACTTTGAATATTCAGAATGGTGCATCAGCGACCTACGATGACAAGGTGATTATCATTGCACAACCAGCTGAACAGCTCAAATGGTGTATAAAACAGTACAAGGGTATTACTTCCGAGCCGACGCTTGCTTCGAGTAACAAATCTTTCGCAAAAATCAGCAAAAAACAAAGGCAAACAAATGCGGTGACCGTCTGGGCGAACGTAGACGAGG
>CAIYOL010000027.1 GCA_903927855.1 uncultured Planctomycetota bacterium | reverse complement strand
CCATCCAGCAGGCAGCCGTCCCATACCCTTTGTCGTTTACCTGTTTTCAAGTCCCAGTTGGCATCATCCTGAACGTTGAAACAGTAACAGGTTGGACAGACCTGGTTGCACGAGCCGCAGCTGAAACATGTTTTTGCTTTTTCTTCCCATACCGGATGACTGTATGCCTTTTCGAGCAGTTTGGGCAGATATGAGTGCTCGCACTTCAGCTTGTGCTTGTTAAGCCGGCTCTGGTTTTCCTTCCAGACCTTTTGTCTTTTTTCGAGGTCTTTGGCTGCGGCGTCAACCGCGCCTTTGGCTTTTTCGAGAAGTTTATTGCCCTTAGGTGAGCCGCTTTCCATCAGATATGAATCGCCGATGTCCGTAAGCAGCACGTCGAATCCGCTTTTGGCCGTTGCCGTCCCCATCGATGCGGCAAAAACATCTTGCGAAGGTGTTACAACGTCGCATGCGATTATCGTTGCGCTGTTACGCCTTTTAATATAGTGGCTGTCGCAATTGTCCTGTTCGAAAATCTTGTCCATCTGGTTTAGCGCCTCTAAATCATAAGGATGAATGCCTAAAAGAATAAATTCAGTGCCGTCTAAGACCGACTGATAGCCGTCACCGACCTCGTAGGTAAGAAGCGTTTCAACCGGCGGCAGAAAATATTTTCTATTGGGCGGCCTAAGAGTCACATCATAATCCAGCCGAAGCTGCTCTGCCGATTCGAGCTGCTCGAATTCAAAACGGTCGCCAGGAGCACAGCAGGGGCCTACGACTTTCTGCTGTCTTATCAACTCATCTACAAACTTCTTAAAAGCCTCTTTGCTGATTTTTTTGACTGTCATTTTCGCCTCTTAGTGTTCTCAGCCCCTGCAATCCTCAGCTTGAGGGCATATAGTAGGGTAGCCTCGCAAGGTCCATCGCAATATCGATGGTTATTACTTTTACTTTCTTGGGTACTGTTATATAGCACGGGGAAAAATTCAGGATGCCTTTCGCTCCCGCATTAACCAGTGCTTCTGCCGTCTCCTGGGCTGCGTCTCGCGGAACAGTTATAATCCCGATATCAATTTTTCTCTTTTTCAGCGTCCGAAGATTTGAAACATTCTCAATAGTGATATTACTTATTTTTCTGCCGATTTTTTTGGAATCAATGTCAAAAGCAGCGGCAATGTCAAAACCGTATACCTTAAAGCCCTGATATGCCAGGACCACCGAACCCAGATTGCCGACTCCGACCAGAGCCGCTTTGTGAACAACATCGAGTTTGAGGATTTTCCTGATTTGCCTTGCGAGCGTATCGACTTTATAGCCGACTCCACGGGTGCCGAAATCACCGAAGTAAGAAAAGTCCTTTCTTATCTGCGGCGGGTTGGCGCCCAGAAAATCCGCCAAATCTCGGCTGGATACGCTCTGTTGCCCCGCTTCCGACAAAAATAGCAGCCCTCGCAGGTAAATCGGCAGCCGCCTGATAGTTTCGTCTGGAATCTTATGATATCTCATTAAATAGCCGTTTTAATACTTGAGTTCACGTTCACAAACTAAATACGGTTGTAGTTTAGGAATTTTTGCTGTATTTGTCAAGAAGATTCGCATTATTTCGGCTGGTCCCCCAAAGTGGATTTGACAGCATCGAGACAGTCAAAAGCGCATCTGCCTACATACCAGAAACGGTTGCTGTCCCTATTTATTTCCCACGTTTTTTCGTGCATTGATAAAAAGACAGGCGGAGGCCAGGAGAAGGATTGGAGCGGAATAAACACCGGGCATAAGACGGCCGAGATAAAATGAGCCGGCGATGTGCAGCAGGCCGTTGCCGAACATCAGAATAGACAAAGGAAAAGCAATCCAAACCAGGACTCTGCTGCCGCGAAGGGCAAAAGGCGACAGGCAAAACAGCAGGGCGATGCCTATACACAGGCCCGTCAGCCAGACGCCGAAGGAAAATGTCGGCAGCGGTAGGAATGGCAGGCGCTCACGGATGGCGCGGACTGCCGGGTTATAAACGGAGAGAAAATCCGTCGTCGCCTCATCGGTTACATGCAGGGCCAGGGCCGCGGCCAAAAAAATCCACGCGTAGCCGAATCGGCGGGCGATTTGCTTGTCTTGTTGGATAGTTTCCTGCGAATTTTCAGTATGTTCGTTTTTCACATTCTGACCCTGTGCAATTTCAAGAACACCATTCTATCTAAACCCTAACCTCTTTCAACGCCAAAATTTCCTCGTAGAGACCTGTCCGCCATAGCCCCGTGGCGAAGGATGATCAATCAAAACCGTTGGTAGTTAGACCACCATAATCCATTTTTCCAAAATTTTCTTATTTCT
>CAIYOL010000026.1 GCA_903927855.1 uncultured Planctomycetota bacterium | reverse complement strand
GGCCCCGATAGGTTTTTCGTCGAAATCCAAAACCACGAAAACGATGACCCGCACATCTGCGAGGCCCTGTTGAATCTTGCAAGAAAAATGGGGCTGCCGCTGGTTGCGACCAACGACGTGCATTTTTTACAGGAAGATGATTGGGAGGCGCACAATTGTTTATGCTGTATAAGCACAGGAAAAAACGCTGACGACCCAAGCAGAATGATTTATCCGAAAGATGTGTTCTTAAAAGGCGCCGAACAGATGCGGTCGCTCTTCGGGGAGCCGGCCGCCGAGGCCTGCGACAATACCTTGGCAATAGCGAAGCGTTGTAATGTGGAGCTTGATTTAAAAACGCGCCATGCTCCCCGTTTCAAACCTCCGGACGGCACAACAGCCGAAGAGTTTCTCACTAAATTATGTTATAAACGGGCCGAGCAGATATACGGTCAAATCACGGACAAAGTAAAAGAGCGTCTCGACAGGGAGCTGAACGTAATCGAATCGAAAGGTTTCGCCAGCTATTTTCTTATCGTCTGGGACTTCTGCAATTATGCCCACGAAAACAACATCCCTGTTGGTGCAAGAGGCAGCGGCGTGGGGACGCTGGTTGGGTACTGCCTGGGATTGTGCGATGTTGACCCGATTCGATACGACCTTCTTTTCGAGCGATTTATGGATCCGCACCGCAATGAACTGCCTGATATTGACATCGACATCTGCCAGGTCAACCGCGTCAAAATCATCGACTATGTCCGCCGGAAATATGGCCACGTCGCGCAAATCATAACTTTTGGAACAATGAAAGCACGGGCTGTTATCCGTGACATCTGCAGAGTGCTCGGCGTGCCGCTGAGTGAGGCCGATATGTTGGCCAAGCTTGTCCCCGACTCTCTCGGTATGACGCTCGATAAGGCCTTGAATACCGAGCCGAAGCTGAAACAAGCTTACGAACAAAACGAGCAAACCAGAAAAGTAATCAATATCTGTAAAAAACTCGAAGGTCTTACCCGGCACGCATCCGTTCACGCCGCCGGTGTTGTCATTGCCGATGAGAAGCTGACTAATTTCATACCGCTTTATAAAGCGCCCGACTCCGACGACATCATAACCCAGTTCGAAGGGCCTATGGTTGAAAAAGTCGGGTTGCTAAAGATGGACTTTTTGGGTCTGAAGACCCTTAGTGTCTTGGAGCGTTCCCGCCAATTGGTTGCTGATCTTCACAAGCGGGACATCGACTTGGAAAAAATCGATTTCAGCGACCGGAAGGTTTTTGAATTATTTTCCAACGGCAAAACGAAAGGGGTCTTCCAGTTTGAGTCCGGCGGTATGCAGGACTTGCTGATGAAAATGAAGCCGGACAGAATCGAGGACCTCATTGCCGCAAATGCGCTATACCGCCCGGGCCCGATGATATTAATCCCTGATTACATCGACCGGAAGCACGGGGCAAAATGGCACCTTCCGCATCCGATTATGAACGAAATCCTCGACGAGACCTACGGCATTATGGTCTATCAGGAACAGGTAATGCGGATATGCAATCGCCTCGGCGATATACCGCTGCGTGAGGCCTACGGGCTAATCAAGGCGATAAGCAAAAAGAAGGCCAAAACCATCGAAAAGGAAAAAGAGCGGTTCGTGGCGGGCTGTACCAATAAAGGTTTGACGAAAAGCCAGGCACAGCAGATTTTCGAATTTATCGAGCGGTTCGCCGGCTACGGCTTCAACAAGAGCCACTCAACCCGCTATGCCATCATCGCATATCAGACGGCTTATATGAAGACTTACTGGCCTATTGAATATATGGCGGCGCTATTGACTTACGAAATGGGTGACACCGACAAGGTCGTCAGTTATATCGCCGAGTGCAAAGAAATGGGAATCGAGATACTGGCGCCGGACATCAATGAAAGCGGCGTTGATTTCACACCCCTTTACAAAGGCCACGGTGAAGACAAAAAAGGTGTAATCCGTTTCGGCCTGGCTGCGGTCAAAGGCATCGGCGAAAAGGCGGTTGAGCAACTCATCGCCGCGCGTGAAAGAGCAGGCCGGTTCCAGAGTTTGTTCCATTTCTGTGAAAATGTCGATTTAAGGGCTGCCAACAAACAGGTGCTCGAATCTCTGATAAAAGCCGGTGCCTGCGACAAGCTCGGAGGAAGCCGGGCGCAAATGTTAGCCGGCATGGAAAAAGCAATGCAAATCGGCACCACGCTCCAGGCCGACAAACAAAACGGCCAAATGAACTTTTTCGGCAAATCTGGCGCAGCCGATTATTCACAGGACCACGAACGCCTGCCGAATGTCACCCCCTGGCCGGAGCCGCAGATGTTAGTGTATGAAAAAGAGGTCCTCGGCTTCTATGTGACCAGCAATCCCTTAAGCCATCACGCCGAGACGATAAACCTTTATTCCACGCTCGACACCTCGCAGTTGGCCGATTGCACGCAGGATAAAAATGTTGTTATCGGGGGGCTGATAAATAAAATCAGATACCACATTACACAAAAGGGACGAAATGCCGGATCAAAAATGGCCGTCTTTACCCTTGAAGATTTGCAGGGTCAGGTCGAAGTTGTTATGTTTCCGGATACGCTCAATAGCTTCGCGGAACTGTTAGTCAAGGAAGCAATTGTCTTTGTAAAAGGCAAGTTGGATTATAGAAGGGAAAAACCCAACATCATCGCCGCAGAATTAATAACCCTCGATAAGGTCAAAGAAAAGTTGGCTGCAAAGGTAAAGATAAGATTGGACGCCAAAGACATCACCAAAGAAAAGGTGGCGGCAATAAAAACTATTTGCCAGCACCACAAAGGGCAAAGTCCTGTTTATGTGGCGGTAAGAACCGACAAAGGTAGGGTTTACGCAGCCGCCGACAGGGGCCTTTCCGTCAATCCCGACCTTGAGTTCTGCCGAAAGATGCGGCAGCTCGTCGGCGAAGAAAACTTCCAATTGGCTAAATAAACTCTCGGGTGATTAAATGAAGAATAAATTATCGGGTAAATTTATCGTTATCGATGGTCCCGACGGCTGTGGAAAAACAACGCAGGTAAAACTGCTCGTCGATTGGCTGACTAAACAGAGTATCGATGTAGTTAGTTTCCGTGAGCCGGGGGCGACCGCCATCGGAGAAAAGATTCGCCAGATACTTCTCAATCCTGAACATATCGCAATGACAACCGCCGCGGAGGTTATGCTTTATATGGCGGCAAGAGTTCAGCTTTGGCAGGAGAAAATATCGCCGGCCCTAAAACAAAATAAATGCGTTGTTATCGACAGATGGCTCTCCAGCACCTGCGCCTATCAGGGTTTTGCGGGCGGATTCGGGGCGGACAAGGTGATAAAAATCGCAGAAGACTGTCTCGCAAAGCCGTGGCCGGATTTGACAATAATCCTCGATGTCGATTTGGAGATAGCAGCAAAGCGGCTCAAGAAAGACCTCGACAGGATGGAGCAAAAAGGCGACAGCTACCATAAAAAGGTCCGCGAAGGATTTCTCAAACTTGCTGAAGACTGCAGGAATTTTGTTGTCATCGATGCCGCTGATGATATTGAAATAGTTTTCAAACAGATAATAAACACAGTTGAAAAAATGTTCTAACCTGCAATGTCACTTAAAGAAATTTTCTGTCAGGATAAGGCTGTTTCAATTCTGCAAAGAGGTTTTGCTGCAGACAAGATGCCCCACGCATACATTTTTGCCGGGGCAGAAGGCGTCGGCAAATTCAAGACCGCCCGCGAGTGGGCAAAGATGCTGCTTTGCAAAAATCCTGTTGCAGAAGATGGTTTCGCCGACAGTTGCGGCTCCTGCCAGTCCTGCCGGATGTTCGAGGCTGGCTCACATCCAGATTTCAACCTTATCTACAAAGAGCTGCTCGAATTCACAAAAGATAACAAAGATAAAAAAACGCCGGTCGATTTGGCGATAGATGTCATTCGCGAATTTCTAATCGACAAAGTATCGACCAGGCCGACCTTGTCGCAAAGGAAAGTTTACGTCATCAGCGAAGCGGAAAGACTAAACACCTCATCACAAAACGCAATGCTGAAGGTTCTCGAAGAGCCGCCCGACTACTGCACAATCATCCTGCTGTGCACCCGAATGGAAAGACTTCTTCCCACCACCAAATCAAGATGCCGGATGATGCGCTTCTCACGCATAGACCAGCAGAGGGTAATCGACCGGCTGAAAACGATGGGCCTGGATGGGGAAAAGGCCCAGTACTTCGCGCATCTGGCCGACGGCAGTTTAGGGCGGGCTTGCCAGTGGGCCCAGCTCGAACTGGCCGGTGCAAATCTTTACCAAATCAAAAAAGAATTGCTCAACTCTCTTTCAACATATAAGTTGGCCGATTGCTTAGACTTGGCTGAATGGCTTTTGGGTAGAGCTAAAAAAATCGCCGACACATGGGGAGAACTCAACGAGGCCGTCAGCAAAATAGATTTAACCCGCAGGGCACAGAAAACCCTTATTCAGATAATCATATCGGCTTTGCACGATGCGATGGAGCTAAATATTGCCGGCGCGCAAAGCTTCATCAATTCCGACCAGAAAGAGCAGATAAAAAGCATAGCCGGACGCTTCAGCGCCGAGCAGTCAGCCGGGAAAATCGTCGATGCCTATAAAACGATGCACTGGATTGAGTCTAACGTCAACGAGAAGCTTATTTTCGAACAGTTATTGTTAAATCTCGTAATTTCTGATACAATGGAGGCTTAAAAATAGCAGCGACAATGCGATAAAATAGGCTTTGATATGACAGAAACCGCGGCAATAAAGCCCAAGCAGGCAAAAAATAAAAAATATATGCTGGTTAGTTTCGGCCGGATGAACACGCTCGGCTGGTTCGAGCACCACGAAAACAACGTACCCAAACTGCCCAGCCGCGTCGTCGTAAAAACCGAAAGGGGCCTCGAGTTGGGCCGTATTGTGGGCCAATCCTGCCCTTACAGAGGGGGGCAATTCAAGTTAAGTCCGGAGCAAATTAAAAAATATTTCAGCGACAGCGAAATCGACATTGTTGTCGAAGAGGCCGGCAAATTCATTCGTTACGCAACCGCCGATGATATAAGCGAAGAAAAGCACCTGCGGAAAATCTCGGAAGAAGAGCTCAAGTGCTGCAGGCGTTTTGTTGAGGAATTGCACCTGCCGATGAAAATAGTCGACGCAGAGCACATATTCGGCGGAGAGCGCCTCATCTTCTACTTTATGTCCGACGGCCGGGTGGATTTCCGCGAGCTGGTAAAGAGAATCGCACACGAACACCAGACGAGAATCGAAATGCGCCAAATCGGCTCGCGAGACGAAGCCAGGCTGCTCGGCGACATAGAAAGCTGCGGACAGGAATGCTGCTGCATAAGGTTCCTTAAAGCGCTGAAACCGGTCAATATGCGAATGGCCAAGATGCAGAAGGCGACGCTTGACCCTTCGAAAATCTCCGGATACTGCGGCAGGCTTAAATGCTGCCTGCGGTACGAAGACAAAACCTACACCGACCTTAAAAACGGTCTGCCGAGAAAGAACACTGTTGTAAAAACCGCGCACGGCCAGGGAAGAGTCATTGACACTCAGATATTGACGCAGCTGGTTATGATAGAACAGGCCGACGGCACGAAAATCGCCGTCCCCGTCGATGAGCTTGAGGAAATTTCCGCACCGGCCGGCGAAAAGGATGAGCAAGGCGATGCCGCAGGCAGCGAAGGTCAGGATGGCGCGGAAGATAAAAAGCAGTAAGGAAGCGATATGCCTCGCAAAATTGTTGTAACGTCAGCCCTGCCTTATGCAAACGGCCCCATACACATAGGACATCTCGTCGAATACCTCCAAACTGATATATGGGTGCGCTTTCAGAAAATGTGCGGCAATGAATGTCTCTACTTTTGCGCCGATGACACTCACGGCACCCCTGTTATGATAAGCGCACGTGCCGCCGGGGTGGCTCCTGAACAGCTGATCGAACGCGTTCATGCGGAGCATCAGGCGGATTTTGCGGGTTTTCTCGTGGAGTTCGATAATTATTACACGACGCACTCGCCGGAAAATAAGAATTTCAGCGAGCTGATTTTCAATTCGCTCGACAAAGCAGGTTCAATCGTTAAACGCAGCGTCGAACAGGCATATTGCGAAAGCTGCAAAATGTTTCTGCCGGATAGATTCATTCGAGGCACCTGCCCGAGATGCGGCGCAGAAGACCAGTACGGCGACTCCTGCGAAGTCTGCGGCGGAACATATCAATCCACCGACCTGATTAATCCCCGCTGCTCAACCTGTTCCAATAAGCCGGTTCGCAAAGAAAGCGAACATTACTTTTTTAAACTCTCCGATTACGAAAAAAAATTAAAAAAGCTCATCGCCAAAGGGTACACTCAGCAGTCGGTGGCAAACAAACTCGATGAGTGGTTCGAAACGGGCCTGAAAGACTGGGACATTTCCAGAGACGGGCCCTATTTCGGCTTCAAAATACCCGGCGAAGAAGACAAGTTTTTCTACGTCTGGCTGGATGC
>CAIYOL010000025.1 GCA_903927855.1 uncultured Planctomycetota bacterium | reverse complement strand
TGATTGAGCTTATTGTTGAAATGGCAAGGGCCTCAGCAACTAGCGACCCGCGTTTCTTTTCTGACCCCATCACAGCGGATGAGCTGGAACAGCTTGATGTTGAAATCTCGGTGCTCTCGCCGCTGCAAAAAACAGATGACCCGTTGAGCCTGCGTCTCGGAGTCGATGGTATCTATATCAAAAGAGGCTGCGCCTCAGGCTGCTTTCTGCCTCAGGTTGCGACCGAGACCGGCTGGAGCAAAAAGGAATTTCTTTCGTATTGCTGTGCACACAAAGCGGGCTTGCCTGCCGACGCCTGGAAGGACCCTAAAACGGACGTGTATCTATTTTCCGCCGAGGTGTTCGGGGCGGATTTCAAGGAAATCTGAACAGGAAAGACCCAATTATGGCAAGAAAACTGGCGTTGATTTGCATACTGGGCGTTATTCCTGTCATCGGCTGTCTTGAAAGTCGGTCTCAAATTAACAGTTCCAAAGCTCAACGGATAGATACGCCTGCCGGGATGATTGAGTATTTGCACAAGCAAAATTTGCCGGCGCTGAAATCTGTCGAGGTTTGGCAAAACGAATATGGGGCGGGACTAAAGCTTACTACCGCTCACTATGAGATACTTACCACGCTCTTGGAGCCTTTGATGCTTTCGCAGGTTCCAGGGTTTATGGAGTCGGCGTATCGCGGCTATAACAACCAGCTGACTGAGCCGATTGAGACGGCAACCAAGCTCACCATTTATCTTTTTGCCGAGCGCAAGCAATGGGAGGATTTTACCAAGACATTTGCCGGCCCACAGGCATCGCTGTACTGCAAAATAAAGTCCGGTGCGTATTATCTAAACGGCGCCTGCGTGGCATATAATATCGGCAGAGAGCGGACTTTTTCCGTACTTGGACACGAGGGCTGGCATCAGTTCAACAGCAGGCATTTTAGGTTCCGTCTTCCAAGCTGGCTTGACGAAGGCACCGCAATGCTTTTTGAGAGCAGTAGATATGAACAGGGCTTATTTTATTTTGAGCCGGGTCGAGATTTAAGTCGATTAGGCTCATTGAAGATAACGCTGATGAAAAACAAGATGATACCGCTGAGAGAACTGATAGCTATGAACCCCGGCGAAGCGATTGTTACCAGTGATGACACTGTGATGGCCTTTTACAGCCAGGCGTACGCGATGGTGCGGTTTTTGCGGGAAGATAACTACGGAAAACGGCTTGGCAATTATCATCAGATGCTCGAGGACGGCCTAAAGGGCAAATGGCCGCTCGAAGAAGAGGGCAGAAAAACCGCAGAGGACAGAAATATCCAGCTGACCGTCTGGTGGAACCGGGCCATCGGCACAAAGCTATTCGAATATTACATAGGCGATGATTTTGACCAAATCGAAAAAGAGTATCTAATATTTTGCAAGAAAATGGTTTATAACATACGCTTAGGAAAATAGCGTTTGGAAAAGGAAGATGCGGTGTCCGGTATCAGTCATTTTAGCTTCGGCTTCACCAAGGCGAAGAGAGTTGTTAACCGAAGCAGGCTATGAATTTAGGGTTGTTCCGCCGGAGATAGATGAGTCGGCGTTTGCAAATGAAAATCCTCGTAAGTACGCTGAACGACTGGCGTTAGCAAAAGCGAAAAACGTGGCCGGCGGGTTTCCAGAGTCTTTAGTCATTGGGGCGGACACGGTTGTGGATTTTCAGGGGGAAATAATCGGTAAAGCAGCTAATGAAAAAGAAGCGGAAGTCATTGTCAGAAAACTATTTAGCGGGCCGCATAAGGTGATAACCGGTGTTGCGATTGTCAGGGCATCTGATGGAGTAGAAATTGTCGAAAGCGAGAGCACGACAGTTTATCCTAAAGCCTTGACAGATAAGCAGATAGAGGAGCATATTAAAGGCGGAACTTGGAAGGGAAAGGCTGGGGCGTATGCGATACAAGAGGGCGGGGACGTGTTTATCGAGCGAATAGAAGGGAGTTTGACAAATGTGATGGGGCTGCCGACGGAACTTTTGGGGAAAATGATGAAAAAATTTGTGAGTTTTTGAGCGAAAAACGAACCCGTCTTCGTTTAAGACTCCGCCGAGGTCTGCGAGAGGTTTTTAGGGTTAAGTGTTTATAGAACAAGGGGTTAAGTTAAAAATTCGAAAGTTGGGAAATGTGTTAAAACTGGGGTAAAACATGGGTAAAACGGGGGTAAAATATGGGCAAAGTGTATACAAACTTGGGTAAATTGAGGGTATAGTGAGGGGAAATTTGGAAAAAGTTTGGATGCCACAGGGACACCTATACACCAAGGAAAATTAGCCACAGATTTCACGGATTTACACTGATTTTTTTGATGCTGATTATACAGATTACGTGGGAAATTTTGCCGTTGAAAAAAGATATGACTTGGATAGAATTGGGAAAACAATTTAAAAGTAAAAAGATTGAAGGCGCAAAATGGGTAGCTGTTTCTAATAACTGAAATATAGTAGTTATATCTTAGGCTTTATTATCTAATGAGGATTATTATTAATCCCGGAATTTTACAAACCATCTGTCAAATATTCGTCTGTATCGGACTTATAGTAGCTGCCCTTGCTGGTTTTGGGGCTTATCATTATGGTAAAAAAGCCGATGACCTTAAGACTAGGAAGTTTCAGGAAAAGCAGCAAATAGCAAATTTAAAATTAGATAAGTTGC
>CAIYOL010000024.1 GCA_903927855.1 uncultured Planctomycetota bacterium | reverse complement strand
GGCCACCAGTCCCGGTTCGAGGTGCCGCCGCCAACTGTGTGATGCATTGAGCGTTTATTATCAGCCATAGCATTATCTCCTTTTGTGGTTAAGACATGTTTTTCAACGAATATATTATCTATCTCTACCAAAAATACCACGATTTTCTTTGGATTAGACTTTACAAAGCTCTTCAGAAAGAATCAATATCTGAAACTTGTGCAACTGACTTTTTTATTTGTAATCCCTCATCAGACAAGAAGTTACAAACCGATTTCAATCAAAAACGATGATACCTTTTGACAAATCCGCAAATTCCGTAAATTTTTTTTACTCCTTTAGCTATAACGACTTAACCAAAACCGTACATTCAAAAACCCCAGATTTTTCGCATCATTCTCGCAGGTTCGCCCAATTATAGAGAGAACGATAGTCTGTTCTCAAAGTGAAAACTATTTATAAGGAATTAGTAATGAGTGGTTTCCAATAACCAATTGATACTGTTTATAATTTACTTTTCTGCCTGCCCTGAGCTTGGTCGAAGGGTTTTCTCTGTGGCTTAAACGATGGCTTCGGAGATTGTACGTCTATAGAGGAAAAATCAATCAAAACAAACAAAATTATGCCAAACGAACCCAATTTAGGACAAAGTCAAATTTTTATAAGCCCAATGAAAACAACGGATTATAACGAAAAATCGAAATTGGACACTTGGTCAAAACGAACCCAAACGAACCCAATTTACAAAGCCCAGCGGATTTTATATTGCCTGCTGTATCGTATGTTTGGTAAGCTTTCGTTCGGATTAAAGGAAAGTACAAGGATTACACGGATGGTAGTTTTGGCAGGGATTGATGAAGCTGGATTCGGGCCGATACTCGGGCCGTTGGTCGTGTCGTCGAGCGCATTTTCGATTCCAGATAATTTCCTCACCGCAGACCTCTGGCAGATTTTAAGAAAAAGCGTCGGCAATATGCGAAAACATCTCGCAGGCCGCCTCCTCATCACCGACAGCAAAAAGGCCTACAGCAAACAAAAAGGCATCGGCCACCTCCAAAGGACCGTCCTGGCGTGTCTTGAGTGCCTTGGCAAAAACCCGGCCACTCTGACTGAATTGCTGGCGTTATTGTCGCCGGACTGCATCGGACGATTAGGAGATTATCCTTGGCACAGAGATATCGCTGACTATCGTCTTTCGGCGGACGTTAACGATTTGGCAATTGCCGCATCGGTGCTGAAAGAGGACTTGGCCTCGAACGGCATCGAATTGCTGGGGCTTAAAAGTTGTTGCCTTGATGTTGCGTATTACAACAAAATGGTCGGCAGCGTGAAAAACAAAGCCAGCGTTCTTTTTACCGCTGTTTCACAGCTTATAAAGAACGTCTTCGATAATTTCGCGGGTGACGAGGTGCAGGTCATAGTCGATAGGCAGGGGGGGCGGACGCGATATCGAAGAAACCTGCAGCGAATGTTTCCGGATATGGAATTGGCAATTATCAAAGAGGACCAAACTACAAGCAGCTATGAATTAAAAGCTAACGGCAGGCAGATGCGGCTTCACTTCGTTGTTGGTGCAGACCAGCGGTTTTTCCCCGTCTCTCTGGCGTCGATGGTCAGCAAATATATCAGGGAGCTTCTGGTTGACAATATGAACCGTTATTTTACAGGTCTTGTGCCGGAGTTGAAGCCAACCGCGGGTTACTGGAAAGACGGCCTGCGTTTTATTGAAGACCTGAAGAAGATTCCCCACGTTACGTTTGACAGTAGCCGGCTCATTCGCTGCCGATGACCGGCCGCCCATCGTTTTGATTGCTGCTATTTCTCTTTTGACTGTTCAGCACACTGCAAAGCATCTACAGCGGCGGAGCGGTCGTCGACAAAATTGAAGACCTTATCGAGGCCGGTCACCGTAAAGATGTATTTGGTCATAACGGCGACACTGCAGAGAATGAGCTGATGGCCGTGCTCCTTCAGCAAATTGTGCAGTATCATCAGGTTGCCGAGGCTCGAAGAATTTATTATTTCAACTCTGAAAAAATCAATCACCACATTGCAGTCGCTTTTGTTAAGAACGGTTTCATTAAGATCTTTAAGTTGATTTCCTATGTGCGGCTCTTTCGCCGGCAAATCAACGAAAAGAACGTTTTCTGAGAAATTTTGAATTGTCATTTTAGCTATTCCTTTTAACCCAGTACGATTTTAGCGCTTTTCGAATATCATATTATCGGAATGGTTTTTAAGCGACTTAAGCAAAAAAACAATAAATTTAACCCCCTGGGAAGGAGGTTTTTTTGAAGGCACCCCTCTAATATGCCGACATTATCCCAAGGTAAGCGAGTATAATAAAAGGAGGCATAAGTGTTAAATGCAAAATTAAAGCCTGTATTGCTTGTTGAGGATGACACCGTTGACGCTATGACGGTTAAAAGGGCGTTAAAAGAGCTGAAAGTCAAAAACGAACTGGTTCATACCACCGACGGCAAAAGGGCATTGGAATATTTAAGAACTCCCGGTAATGCGAAGCCCTGCGTTATTTTGCTTGATTTAAATATGCCGGAGATGAACGGCATCGAATTTCTGCAAGTTATAAAAGCAGATGATGTGCTGAAAGAGATCCCCGTTGTAATGCTGGCCGCATCCAGCGAAGAAAAAAATATTGTTGAAACTTTTCATCTTGGGGTTGCCGGTTATATATTCAAACCTGTTGATGCTAAAAAACTTGATGAATTCAAACCAATTAAGCTATATTGGATGGTAGAACAGCGAAGAATACTGACCTGTCTTTTCCTTTTGATGTATCTGATTATGGCGAATTCCTGCTATAATCTTTGGGTGGGGAAAGTAGACGCGCCTGCCTGGAAATTATTCATGGCCGATGTCATACCCCACCTTTGGACGTCGGGGAAAGTAACTGAACCGTCGGCCGGAACCGTAGTTGGAATACTCTGCGGTAAGGGAGAGCCATGCGCCTTAATTAACATCGAACTTGTTCATGAAGGCGATATCAGAAACGGCGTCAAGATCGTCAGAATAACTAAAGACGAAGTCGAATTTGAGAAGGACGGCGAAAGATGGACGCAAAAAGTGCTGGCCGATCCCAATCCTGCCTGGAAAACGCTAAAATCACTTACAGGATAAAAACAACGTAATACCCCTCACAATTTCTTATTCACAGACCCGTAATACCCCGGCAGCCCGGAGTTTGGAGAGCTTTAGCCGAATTAAAACCTCATTGGCCTGCGACAATGGAAATTCTTCTATGGTAGGGGCAATTGGGATTTGAGCGGCCAACGGCAGGAATTCCTCGGCGTCTCGTCGGGTAACGTTGGCAACGCTTTTTATTTCTTTCTCAAGCCAGAGGTACTTGGCGTAATCCAATTTCGGGATTGCTGTTTCTTTGCGAATCGCATTTATAACTAATCGGCCGCCCTTATCCAAAACCGCCATCGCATCACGGACACACTCACCGGCCGGCGTAAAATCCATTACCTTGTCCAGCTTGGCGGGGGGGCAGTCGCCGGAGCGTCCTGTCCAAACCGCACCCAGACTTTTTGCCAGTTCCGCGTGCT
>CAIYOL010000023.1 GCA_903927855.1 uncultured Planctomycetota bacterium | reverse complement strand
TAGCCAGCAGGGCCGCAAGCTCGCCTTTCAGGCATGCTGATGTGGCTATCAGCCCGGCGTTTAGCTCGGTGAGGATTTCCTTGTCGATTCTGGGACGATAGTAAAATCCTTCAGTGAAGCCGATGCTCGCCAACTTCAGAAGATTTTGATAGCCGGTGTTGTTTTCAGCCAAAAGTATCAGGTGAAACGCAGCATCGGTGATACTGCTTTTTTGCCTGTCGCTCCTGCCGCGAGGAGCGACATATGCTTCAATACCGAGGATCGGTTTGACGTGGGATGCCAGGGCTTTTGTGTAGAATTCGACGGCGCCGAACATATTACCGTGGTCGGTAACGGCTACGGCATCCATTTCCAATTGCTTGCAGCGCTTGAGCAATTCGTCGAGAGATATTGCACCATCGAGCAGCGAATACTGGCTGTGCAGATGAAGATGTATAAATCCTTTATTTAGCATAGGTTAAGCAATTCCCAAGTAAGATTGCATGCTTATGATAGAATCTGGGCTTATCTATGTCAAGGGTGTATAGATTTTGGAGAGGTTTTATGAAAATAAAGGTTGTTTTGCGGGAAATTAGAACGCTTAAAAATCAGTGGTCTGCACTATTTTTCATTTGACATTGGGTTTGCCGTTAGTTACACTGCTGTTCTTTATGTATATGGGTATATATACATACGTTTGAACCTATGTGATTCCCAGCAGTAAAGCGTGTGCTTAATGACTGGGGAGTCATTAACCATATTTACAGGAGAAAATACAAATGTTGGCTAAGAAAACACTGGGCATTCTATGCTTGGCAATGCTGACTGCGGCACTTTTGGCTTCGAACTGCTTTGCGGCAGAGGGCGACGCTGTCAAATTGCAAGGTACTGTCAGCATCACAAAAGAGGCTGATGTTATTAAAGCAGTGGAGTTGATCACAGATGCCGGCGCCTACGCCGTTGAGCTTGATGCGAAAGGTATGGAGCTTGGCGCGATGGACGGCAAGAAAGTCGAAGTCGAGGGTATGGTTTCCGAAAAAGACGGCCAAAAGTCACTGAAAGTCCTATCATTCACGGCCGTTGTTGAGGGCGAGACGAAGTAAACCAGCGATAATTTAGCAGTACAGAATATCACGCCGTCGCAGTTAAGACGATAATTAGCTGCGACGGTTTTTTTGTTTGGATGGTATAAAACTTTTTTGCGGGTGGGGTTCTGGGATTTTACTTGTCGGTATGCAACGTCTTGAACTCGCTGCTCTTTTTCCAGGCACTTCGCTGCGTGGCCCTTAACCCTGAGACAATAGTAACTATCAGCGTGACTGCGAACGTTACGGTAGTAAACCAGTATCCCCAGACGGCGGTCTGAACGTGGGCTATCTTTATTACCACCGTTCCGATGGCAAAGGTCTGTAAAAACATCTTGATTTTGCCGGATAATGTAGCGGCGAAGTTGATGCCGCGAGCTTCGGCAATATGACGCAGTACGGTAACGTAAACTTCTCTTAAAATGATAACTCCGGCCGTCGACCATTGTATTACGGCCATTGCAGCCGGCGTAAAATCGAAAAGTTTTGGCTCGCCGATTATCACAAAGCAGACAAAGGCCCCGCATACAAGGACTTTATCTATTAATGGGTCCAGCATTCGCCCAAACTTGGTGGTGAGATTAAACCTTCGGGCCACAGGGCCGTCTATCACATCAGTAAGGCCGGCTATAACAAAGATTATAAATGCGTAGTCGAGGAAATCTGGGAAAGGGCGTTCGCCATGGGCATAAAATCGCGGCGACAGCAGAAGCATAATCAGAAAAATGACGGTTAAAATAAGCCGTCCAAAAGTCAGAGTATTGGGTATATGTTTAATCATGCCGGCAAGTTTACTTTTGTTTCCGGCAAAATACAACGCTAAATTTGCTCAACAACCAAGTCGTAATTTCTCGTGTCGATGACTTTCGTATTAATGAATTGGCCGGGGTTTGCTGAGCAGTTTTTTATGATGCAAATGCTGTCCACCTCGGGTGCCTGGCCATAAAAGCGCCCCTTGGCGGCACTTTTCATTTCAGCGGAATCGACTATGCAGGCAAGTTCACTGCCGATTCGGTTTTTGTTCTTCGCAAAGGCGATTTTCTGCTGGCTCAGCATCAATTCTTCAAGTCTCTGTTGCTTTACCTTGTCCGGGACCTGCCCGGGCATCTCCGCGGCGCCCGTGCCAGATTCAGGATAGTACTTGAAAGCGCCAAGCGCATCGAACTCGGCTGATTTGACGAAGTCCAGCAGCTCGTCAAATTGCCGGTCGGTCTCGCCGGGAAAGCCGACGATGAGAGTGGTTCGCAGTCCGGCATCGGGCAGTTTTATCCGCAGCTTTTCAATAAGAGTGCAGATGCGTTCCTTAGTGTCGGGGCGGCGCATATCTTTTAATATTTTGTCGTTTATGTGCTGAATGGGGATGTCGAAATAGTGGACGATTTTTTTACTTTCCGCGATGGTTCCGATTAGCTGCTCTGTAATCCCTGCTGGGTATAGATACATCAATCTAATCCACGACAGCCCTGCGATTTTTTCAAGCTCTTTCACCAGCTTGCTGAGACCATTTTTTATTTTCAAATCACTGCCGTAGCTGGTCGTGTCCTGCGCTATAATGTTTAATTCGACCACACCAGCAGAAACTAATTCAGCAGCTTCATCGAAGACCAGCTTTATGGGTTTGCTCCTGAATGGCCCTCTTATTGCCGGAACTGTGCAAAAAGAGCAATGGTGGTCGCAGCCCTCGCTGATTCGCAGATACGCCCAGTGGCGCGGAGTAATGAGTAATCTGGTTCTGTCGTCGCTGATTTCGTCCGGCAAATGGCCCATGAAAGAGGCCGGCTCTTTTGAGCTGATGGTTTTTTCGATTATCTGTGCTATCGCGTCCCGCTGCCCCAGACCGACGATGGCATCAATGCCGTCTGCCTCCTTGAGAAGCTGCGTTCCTAATCTTTGCGACAGACAGCCCGCGACAATCACTTTCTTTACGCTGCCTTGGCGTTTGCAGTCTATAGCGTGTTTTATTGCTTCGAGCGCTTCGGCCTTGGCAGGTGCGATAAAGCCGCAGGTATTGACGACAACGACATCGGCCCGCCATACGTTTGACGGACCGGGTTCGGTGGTTATCAAAAAACCTGCTTTGGCGATTTCGGCCAACATCCTTTCACTATCGACTATGTTTTTAGGACAGCCAAGAGCTATAAAGCCGACAGTCCCTCGGCCATGCTCGGGTTTTTGGCAGTTTCTCTTTCTCATAACCGGATAAAAATAGCAAAAAAATGTCACCGAGTCTAACGTTTTAATACATCAAAGCCGGCAGGATGGTCTTAAAGAATATGCTTGCAGGCAAAGAAACTGTATGTATACTGGAGATTTACAAATAGGATTTAGGGTTTTTAGTTGAGGGACAGTATATGGAAAATAATGAGTCAATTCCTTTTGACAACAGTGTTTCCCATGCTCCATTGAATTTAGGCGGTGGCGGTGCGGCGTCGCCGAAGATTGAAAAGCCCGCTCAATCGGCAGGACCGGCTGCAATAAAACCTGCAGAGAGAACATCTTCCACAGAACGAATTACGGGCGTTAAGACTTTCTTTACAAAACTGCACGGTGGAGCTATTGAATTCCTCGATGAGATAATATCCAAATGGCTCAGAGACAATCCGGGTATCTCTATAAAACTAACTAATATAATTACAGGTGAGATTCAGGGAAAAAAGACCGAGCCTAACATCATTATCACGATTTGGTATTGAGGATTGCTGCTTGGCAGCTTGGGAGACAATCAGTCAGTCTTATCAGAGCAGTTCGTCTATGGCCGCAGCAATGACTTTTTTACTGGTTAAGCCCACCCACTTCTTTTGAACTTGGCCGTTCTTGAATAAAATAATAGTCGGTATCGCACTTATGCCGAATTCCATAGCGCTGTCACGGGCGTCGTCCGTATTAAGCTTGCATATCTTGGCCTTATCGGCGTAATCATCCGCAATTTCTTTTATGATGGGTGCCATCATCTTGCAGGGCCCGCACCACGGCGCCCAGAAATCAACCAGCACCGGCACTTC
>CAIYOL010000022.1 GCA_903927855.1 uncultured Planctomycetota bacterium | reverse complement strand
TGCTGATTGGGACCGCAGTCGTCGGTGCAACCACGATGATTTTCTCAATCATCATAATTCTCACCCAGGGCCTCAAGCCGGAGCTTCTGGCAAACCTGTCGATTCTGCACCCGCCGTTCCTGCTTGGCCTGATGGCCGGCGGCGCGATCATCTACTGGTTCACGGCCGCATCCACGCAGGCCGTATCGACCGGCGCATATCACGCCGTGAAGTTCATCAAAGAAAATATCAAGCTCGAAGGCGCGACCAAGGCATCCAGCGAGGACAGCAACAAGGTCGTCGAGATTTGCACCAAGTTCGCCCAGAAGGGTATGGTAAACCTGTTCCTGGTCATATTCTTCAGCACGCTCGCCTTCGCCTGCCTTGACCCGTATTTCTTCATCGGCTACCTGATTTCAATCGCATTGTTCGGCCTGTATCAGGCAATCTTTATGGCAAACGCCGGCGGCGCATGGGACAACGCCAAGAAGTACGTCGAAGTTGACCTCAGAGAAAAGGGTACCGAGCTGCACGCCGCAACCGTTGTCGGCGACACCGTCGGCGACCCGTTCAAGGACACTTCTTCGGTGTCGATGAACCCGATTATCAAGTTCAGCACCCTGTTCGGTGTTCTGGCTATCGAGCTTGCGTTAGTGCTGTCAAGAAAGACCAACATTACGCTGGCGGTTGTCTTCTTTATCCTCTCGGCGTTCTTTGTCGCACGTTCATTCTACGGTATGAGGATTGAGGCGGAAGAATAGGTTTTTGAAATCCCGCTGTTTTACAAGTCAGGGCTGGCAGGTTTATTTGCACAGCATAGTTTCAAGCTGTTGAGATGTTCACCGACAGCTTTCTACAGGGGTATTGCTACATCGCCAAAAAGCCGATAATATATTTAATGAGTGATTAATTTGCCGGCGATTTGCCGTAAGGCATCCCTTGCGGGATATGGTGGAATCTTGAAGCAGTTTTCCTTCTCTAAAAAAAAAAGGCTTGTCAGTAATAAACAATTTGAAGCTGTGTTGGCCCGCAAACTGAGGGTCGCCGATGGATTGCTTGTGCTGTACGCAGCGGAAAATGATTTTGGCTACCCGCGGCTGGGTGTTTCTGTCGGAAAATCCTGTGGTGATGCCGTCCGGCGCAATCGGTTGAAACGGCTGCTTCGCGAGGCCTTTCGGCAAAGTCAGGACTGTATACCGTCTTCTTTCGATTATGTGTTAATGATTTCTCCGCAATCGTCGAAAAAATTAAATAAATCGATAAACTTAAAAAAGGCCGTCGGGCAGCCGACTTTCGAGCAGGTAAAAGCTTCGTTCCTTGCTCTGGCAGCCGAAGCAGCGACAAAGGCCTTAAAAAAAGGGTAATCTTTGAGTCAGAAAAGCAGGCTAACTTCAGTAGGTGCTGCCGCAAAAAAAGCTGGCATTTCTCGACAATCTTTGCAATATTATCTGATGGTCGCTCTGCTTGAGCCTACGGAGATTACGCCGACCGGCAGAAGGTTGTTTGACGAAAAAGCTATAGAGCGAATTAAACTGATAAAAAAACTCAACGATAGCGGCTATCCTTTGCGAGCCATAAGAGAACTGTTTCTGGAAGGCCGGACCGATTTGAAAGGAAGCAAAAAGTGAGTGATTACGAAACTACTCAGAGAAAACGCAACATTATCGTAGGCGTTTTTGTGATAGTAGCTATTTGCGCAATTGTTTGGCTCATATTCATGTTTAACGATTTTCCCACAGTTGTCAGCGAGCTCCGTTCGTTTCAGGTGTCTGTTCAGTTCCCGGCGGCCCCGGGAGTGGTGAAGGATACTCCCGTTCGCTTTTGCGGCTATCCAATCGGCAGCGTGACAAAAGTTGTGCCTCCGGAGATACGCACAGATTTGAACACCGGCTTGAATTATCATCAAACGCTGGTTGTTCTTAGTATCAATAAAAAATACGTCAATATCCCATCCAACGTTGGAGTGAAATTGATGACGCGAGGACTGGGCAGCAGTTATATCGAGCTTACAGTCGACCCCACATCGCCTTTGACGCCGCGAGACCCTAACCGCCCCGAAACAAAGTACCTGGTCGATGGAATGCTCTTGCAGGGCTCCTCGGGTATGACCAGTGAGTTTTTCCCGGCGGAGAGCCAGAAAAAATTGGACGATCTGGTTAAGGGCCTTACCGCTTTTATAAATAATGCCAACGATATTTTTGGCGACCAGGCAAACAAAGATAATGTCAAAAAGACCTTGGCCAATCTGGCTGATGCAACGGAGGAGCTTAAAAAGTTCCTGGCCTCCGGCACCGGCACAAGCGAGGAGATAAGCAAAACAGCAGAGGAGCTTCGCCTGGTCTTGGAGAAGATAAACAGCGGCCAGGGCAGCGCAGGCAAAATCATAAACGATGCTCGGTTCTACGAAAATCTGCTCGAAAACACTCAGCAGATGGAGGTCCTTCTGAAAGACTTGACAGAGATGGTGAATGAGTCCCGCAAAACAGGACTTAAGATCAAGTTGAAATAACGCTGGCGGGGAAAACCTCGAAATACGCCCGACGGGATTCGAACCTGTGACCTTCGGTTTAGGAAACCGACGCTCTATCCTACTGAGCTACGGGCGCAAGCGTATCTGACTATCCGTAATGTAACAAGTTCCTGCTTCTTTCGCAACTCTTCCCGAGTTTAGCTGTTCCGCGTCTTTTTTCAATCTCCATTTAAATACATGCGACAAATCACAGCTTGATACCGGAAACAGCTCTAAAGGGTTACTCGTCTTCTTTTCAATTTCCCCCAACCGCAAAAATAAAGAAAGCCCGCCTCATAAGTCAGCGGGCTTATTCCCGCAAAAGCGTAGCGGGAACAATTATAACTCCGTCTTACTCTTTGGAAAGAGCTTGACCTCTTTTAAACGTCACTAACTGTATGTTCTCTTATTTATCGCATTCTGATTAAAATATACGTTCTCTTGCGTAAAGGTACATGCTTATATTCGATTATCCGTTTGCTTAAGCCAACCTTTTGTTCCGAACCGATTTTTTGCCCTTAAGGTGCCCGGGGTTACGAACCCAC
>CAIYOL010000021.1 GCA_903927855.1 uncultured Planctomycetota bacterium | reverse complement strand
CTGACCAACCTGCAGGCTGCCATCGGCCTGGCGCAGTTGGAACGAATTGAAGAATCGGTTACAAAGAAGCGCTGGATGGGTGCTGCTTATACTGAGCGCCTGCAAAACATGCATGGTTTACAATTGCCCGTTGAAGAACCCTGGGCCAAGAACGTGTACTGGATGTACGGTGTTGTTCTGGATGATCAAATTGATATGGATGCGGTAGAATTTGCCCGGCGGTTGGCAGAAAAAGGTGTGATGACCCGGCCTTTCTTCCTGGGCATGCATGAGCAGCCGGTTTTTCACCGCATGGGATTATTTCTCGATGAACACTATCCGGTTGCCGAACACATAGCCCGCCAGGGACTCTATCTGCCATCAGGCATGACACTCACCGAGACACAGCTTGACCAGGTTTGTGAGGCTGTGGTTTCCGTATTAAGAGAAAAATGAAAGGCAACATAAACACTGATAAAATTGCCACTACTATGATCAGTGAAGGCGCAGGCCGTAAAGCCCATATTTGCCCTTTCCTGGGCCTCAAGGATGATCCTCTAACCGCGCTTGCATTCCCATCAGATGGAAATCATTGTTTTCACGCCAAGCCGTATCGGCAATGCTGCAATTGGATGAATATATTGATTTGATAATTCCTCGCGGCGGGGAAGAATTGATCCGCGCCGTGGTTGCCCAATCCAAAATACCCGTAATCAAACACTATAAGGGAGTATGCCATATCTTTGTTGACGCACAGGCCGATATGGAGATGGCCGTTAATATTTGTTTCAACGCCAAAGTTCAACGTCCGGGTGTTTGCAATGCCGTGGAAACTTTACTGGTGCACAAAGACATTGCCCGTGAGTTTTTGCCACGGGTAGCGGAAAAATTACAAAAAGCCGGCGTCGTCCTAAGGGGATGCGAAAAAACAAGATCAATCTTAAAAAATATTGAAGCCGCGACTGAAAATGACTGGCCTGCCGAATATCTCGACTTAATTCTGGCCGTAAAGGTTGTGGAAAACATTGACGAGGCTATAGCTCACATTGAAAAATACGGTTCTTTACATACGGAGTCAATAATAACGAACGACTACAACAATTCTCAACGCTTTTTAAACGAGGTCAATTCTTCAACCGTGCTGGTCAATGCCTCCACGCGTTTCAGCGACGGCTTTGAGTTGGGATTAGGCGCGGAAATTGGCATCTCCACGACAAAACTTCATGCCTTCGGGCCAATGGGGCTCGAAGAATTAACAACAACAAAATTTATAATTTACGGCAACGGACAGGTGCGAACATGAAATGGGGACTTTTGGGGGGAACATTTGATCCGATTCATTTCGGACATTTAAGGGGCGCGGAAGAAATGCTGGAAATCTTTAATTTAAACCGCATAATTTTTATCCCGTCATCGCGGCCTCCGCATAAGTTGGAAGCCGAAATCACATCTTTTTACCATCGCGAGCAAATGATTCGTCTGGCAATTGAAGGCAATGTTAATTTTTCTTTTTCTGAAGTGGAAAATTTACGCGCCGGCAAATCTTATTCCGTGGAAACAGTGGAATATATTCTCAACAAGTACATGGAGGATTTGGAACTATACTTCATCGTCGGGCAGGATGCTTTTCAAGCGGTTACGACATGGAAAGATTGGGAGAAACTTCTGCTGTTGTGCAATTTTGCCGTAATGACGCGTCCCGGCTATGAAAATATGAAATTGGACGGTATCTTGCCGAAAGAATTTGCTCAGCGCTTTGATTACGATAAAAAAATTGACGGATTTAAAGGTCCGACCGGTCACACCATATATTTCCGTCATGTAAGCTTTTTGGACATTTCTTCATCCCGGATGAGAGAGATGATCAAAGTGGACAAATCCATAAGATATCTTACGCCGGATAAAGTCCGTCAATACATCGTTAAAAACTCTCTCTACAAAAAATCATGAGGAAATAGTTTGACGCGCCTAAGGTTTTATGTTTTTCAATACGCAAGGTTACCTGAAAGCAAAATATCTCCGACAGAGGGTAAAAATAAAACAAGAAACTCTACCCTTCCCGTCTCATCTGTCACCACCTATTG
>CAIYOL010000020.1 GCA_903927855.1 uncultured Planctomycetota bacterium | reverse complement strand
TCTTACCCGGCTCCGACGACTATGTAATAAATCTGATGAATTGTTTTCTCGGCGCCTTAAGTATTATGCTGGTTTACTTTATAACTTTTGCTATTTGTCATGAACACGTTCCAGCCGTTGTTGCAAGTCTGCTGCTTTTTACACATTATATGTTTCTCGAAAATTCAATCTACGCCGAGGTCTATACCCCCCAGGTTTGTTTCCTTCTTCTGTCGATTTTGCTCTGGCTGTTAAACAAACCCATCCTTGCGAGCTTGTCATTTCTCTTGTCTTTTTTAATAACGCCAAGTGCGATTCTTGCCTTACCCTGTTTCTTCATACTGCGGCCGCGCCTGCGTCCGCTTCTGCTGTTCTGCGTAATTTTCGCAATTTCCGCTGCTGTTACAATATTTCCGGTTCGTCAGTCTTATTTCTTTGGCAGCCGCGGCCTGTTAGAAGCTGCTAATCGTCCCTTAAATCTCGGCTGGGCGCTGAATAAAGAAGGCCGCGAAATATTTTCCGGTTTTTTTCTCTGCATACCACTTGTTGTCGCGGGGTTGTTTGAAATTTTCAGCCGAAAACAATTACGGCCCTTCGCCTTTGCTTTGCTTATATTCTGGCTTGTCACCTTATTCTTTGCCGAAAAAATCAATGACGTACCTCCTCAACTGCCTGTTTATGCGATGCTCTGTGTGGTTGGTGGTCTTGGATTCGGTCTAATCCTGAGAATCTCAGACAATAAAACATACATCAAGTTTGCTATTTATGCCGCAGTAATTGCTGTAATTCTTGCTGTCTTTATAAACGGTCTTAACGCATTTGAGAAAGCCCAGGCTTTAAACAAACGCCGTACCGGATATCGAAACACCGTTATCCGGATAAGTAAGGTTGCCAACTCTGATTATCTTGTCGTAGGCTTCTGGTCAGTAGGCATTCTTTTCGAGCATTACCTCTTCCACAAATCATTTACACCACTCTGGATTGACACCGAATGGCTTGATGGCACCTGTGGCAGGGATCAGCAGGATAAGGCGATTGAAAAGTACAAGCAGGCCATTACCGCACACCGACAGATATGGCTGTTAGGACGCTACCCTGATCCTATGGCAATCCTGCGGCAAGAAGGCTATAAAATAACCCAATTCGACACTGTCCAATTCGAAACTTCAAGAGGGATTATTTTAGTGCCAATATATGTAGCAGATGCAAAAAAATAAGACAAACCGAAACCACGGAATGAAATATGATAAAAACAGTTGTTTTTGATTTAGACGACACGCTTTACGATGAGCTCGACTATTGCCGAAGCGGCTTCAAAGCCGTTGCTGAATACCTCTCCAATCTGGTGGATGTGCTGTCTCCTGAGGAGATTTTTGACAGCTTGTGGAAGCAGTTCACGGATGGCAATCACGCAAAGACATTTAACGCAGCTCTCGATGGCTTTGGCTTAAGCTATGATGACCGGCTCATAGAAAAACTGATAGAAACCTATCGCACCCACAAACCGGAAATAAAACTGCCCCCGGATTCCGCAAAAGTCCTTCGGCAGCTAAGCAAAAAATATACATTGGCTTTGCTGACCGACGGCTTCCTGCCCGCCCAGCAACTGAAAGTGCAGGCCCTCGAAATCGAAAAATATTTTGAGTGCATAATCTATACCGAACAGCTCGGCAGACAATTCTGGAAGCCCTCGCCAGTCGGTTTTGAAAAACTTATGCAGGCACTGAACGCAAAACCGCAGGCCATTGCTTACGTTGCTGACAACCAGATGAAGGATTTTATCGCACCGAATAAATTAGGTTTTTTGACCATCCAGATAAACCGTCCCGCTCGCATACACACATCAACCTCCGATGCCCCTAATGCTTCTGCTCAACACGTAATACGCGAAATTACCCAGTTACCAACCCTCTTGGAGAAACTTTGAGGATTTAGCTTCTGGCACCAAAATCGGAGTATATTATCAGACCTTCCGAAAGTTTTTTGTTGATTTAGAACCCTTTTTAGACGATAATAGAGTGTTTCGACAGTCTTAATCCGTCACGGGCGGATTAATATGTGATTTTTTCGGTATTTCTAAGGAGTTTTACTATGCCAGTGGGCAAAAGACAGCAAAATAACGCTATGCTTTATACCGTGGTAACATTTGTCGGCCTTTTTATTGTCTCAACTGTTGTTGCAGTCATCTTCTATCTCCAGGCCGAAAAACATAGGACAGAGGCAGCTACTTTACAAAACCAGATGGATGATTTGGCCAGCGGTTCAGAAATGCAAAAAATAGGAGCCATAGTAGGTGCAAAACAGCCGCGAAAAAGCAGGCTTGGCACAATGGTCGATTATCTTGACGGAACGGTTTCTTTAATCATCGGAGGCCTGCCGGAAGACACCTCTGCTGAAGTCAAAGTCGACACCGCAAATAGAAAGGTCAAAGACATACTTGAATCATTAGCCCAGCAGCGACTTACCATTGAACCAGGCGTTCCAGCCAATGAAAACGTCGAGCCGAACGCTCCGACTGATGAAAGCGTCGAACCAAACGCTCCAACCAGTGAGAACATCGAGCCGAACGCTCCGACTGATGAAAACGTCGAACCAAATGTTCCAGCTGGTGAAAACGTTGAATCGAACGTTATAACCACTGAAAATGTCAAACCGAATGTTCCAATCAATGAACTTGTAGTTAAGGAACAACCTTACATCGAAATCGATGATCCCAACACCATTGGACTTGTAGGGGTGATAGAAAAACTTAAAGCAAAGCTGGACAACACCACAAGTACTGATATTGCCCTCCATGAAGACCTTGAAAAGCTGAAAAATAAGTTTAATGATGCAATGAAGGTAAGTCTTGAAAAAGAACAAACACTCTTGGATGAAAAGGAAAAATACCAGCAGCAGGTTGGCGAAATCAAAAAGGACTACAATGACCTTAAAATAATGTTGCAGCAAACTTCCGACCAGCAGGTTAAGACTCTTATGTCGCAGCTTGACGAGGAAAAAGACAATCGGAAGAAACTAAGCCAGCAGCTGCTCAAAACAGAAGCAGAATTAAGAACCGCCGAAGAGAGAATAAAACGAGCCCAGGAAAAGCTTCACGCGCTTGTCCCGTCGCCTGATAGTGAAATAGCGGCATATAAGCCCGATGGAAAAATAATATTAATTGATGATGCGGCAAAAACAGTCCGTATCAATCTCGGAAGCGATGACCATGTTTATCGGGGCTTGACTTTCTCGGTTTATGAAAAAGACACGCCTATCCTCAAAGACGGCAAGGGAAAAGCTGAAATCGAAGTATTTAACGTCGAGAAAAACATCTCAACCGCACGCATTATAAGTTCCAATCGGAAGAAACCCCTCATTGAGGGTGATATCATTGCAAATTTAATCTGGGATAGCGGTAAACCAAACGTCTTTGTGATAGCAGGTGATTTCGACCTTAATGGCGATGGAAATATCGATGATGAAGCTGTCGATAAATTAAAAGCTCTTATCGAAAAATGGGGTGGCAAAGTGACCGATGAAATCTCCATAGACACCGACTTCCTTATTCTTGGGACAACCCCCGCCATTCGTAAAAAGCCGACTTTTGAACAAATGGAAGTTGACCCAACGGCGATGGAAAAATATGAAGCTTCCCTGAAAAGACTTACCGCTTACAAGGAAATACAAGCGAGGGCACAGGCTCTCTCGATTCCTGTATTTAACCTTGAAAGATTCCTTTACTTCATAGGATACAAAACGCTGTCAGCCAGACCCGATGCGTTTTAATCCGCCAGAGACGGATTAATTCGGCGTGTTAGTGGCTGCTTTCAACGCCAATCGAGGCGACAAAAATCTCGCCCGTGTATGCACTTGCTTTTGCAGAGCTGAACCCTTTTTTGGCTGCCACGAAAGTTACAGTGCAGCTTGCCCTGATAGCCGCACCGAGCGGCTCGCCCGTATCACAATCCAGCCCCGATGGTATATCAACCGCCAAAATAGTACAATGCTGGGAATTTATACTTTCTATCAATTGTTTATACTCATCTCTAAGCCGTCCGTTTAGTCCCGTTCCGAAAAGAGCGTCAACAAGCATATCCGCGCCAGCCGCGAAAGTTTTAACCCGGCCTGGGATGTCGCCGTCATCGAGGTTTAATTGTTCAATCGGCTGCCCAAGCTTTTCTAAAACGTCCAGATTTGTTTTCGCGTCGCCTTTTGTCTTATTGCGGTCGCCGCAGGCAGCGACGACAACTTCAAAGCCGCT
>CAIYOL010000019.1 GCA_903927855.1 uncultured Planctomycetota bacterium | reverse complement strand
GGCTTGAGTCTTACGGCCTGCTTATAGGCCTCTATCGCATCCTCGTAGCGGCCAAGTTTGTCGCAGGCAACGCCAAGATTATAGTGTGCCAAAGCGAAATCCGGCTGGATTTTGACGGCCTGCTTATAGGCCTCTACCGCATCCTGATAGCGACCAAGTTTGTAGCAGGTAACGCCAAGATTAATATACGCATCGGTGAAATCGGGACTAATTTGAATGGCTTGCTTATAGGTTTCTACAGCATCCTGGTAGCGGCCAAGGCTGTTGCAGGCAGCGCCAAGATTAATATACGCCTTGGTATAATCCGGCTCGATTTTGATGGCCTGCTTATAGGCCTCTATCGCATCCTGGTAGCAGCCAAGGCTGTTATAGGCAGCGCCAAGATTATTGTACGCGATATAATTGTTTTGCGTTACCTTGACGGTATGCGAAAAGAGGGTAAGGCTGTTATTCCAGAAGCTAACCTGCCGATACGAGCATATTCCGAGGGTTGTCAGCACTATTACCATCGACAGGCCGAGAGCAATTTTTCGCTGCGGCCATTTAGAAAATAGTTCCGGCAGACCCCACGCAATCATTATGAAAAGGCCTATATAGGGAATATAGGTGTAGCGGTCGGCCAGAGACTGCGCACCGCTTTGAACCAAGCCTATCACCGGAAAAAGTGTTCCGACAAACCAGAACCAGCCGACAAAAAGATACTTTTGTTTTCGCCCGAATCGAACGGCTAAAACGGACACAACGACCATCAGCAGAGTACAAAGCACCACCACCTGCCTGGACTGAATGGTGCGGACATCAAAGGGATAGAATACCGCAAGGTCTTTAGGCCAGAACATTTTGCCGATATATTTTGCATAAGACGAGAAAGCATTGGCAACTCTGCTGTGCAGAGGAAAGACGCTAAGATAGGTCAAGGCACCACTACTCTTCTGGGCAAAAAACGTAATTACACTCGAAACGGCAGCAAGGGCGAAGAAAGGAATTTTCTCGATTATTATTCGGTACAAACGCTCGGACTTGGGCGAATCGAAGCGATTCAGCGGCCAATAGTCGAGCAGGAAAAGCACAAACGGCAGCGTAACGAGCATCGGTTTGGCCAAAAGACCAAGTACGAACAATAGAATCGTCAGCAGATATCGAAACAGGCCGCGGCGTTTCACATATCCGGCATACGCGGCCAACGTAAGCAGAAGGAACAATGTGCTCAATACATCCTTGCGTTCAGTAATCCACGCGACCGATTCGACATGCATCGGATGGAGAGCAAAGGCGGCTGCGACAAAGGCGCTGGGCCAAAGCGAGCCGGTCATTTTCCTGAGCACCGCAAAAAGCAGCAAAGTATTTACAAGGTGCAAAAGGAGATTTATAAGATGCATGCAGCCGGGGTTTTTACCGAACAACTGGCAATCGAGCATAAATGAGAGCCATGTCAAAGGCAGCCAGTTTCCGACGTGCGGGGTGGTAAAAGCCCGGATGATGCCATTCCCGGTCAGGCCGTTCAAAACGTGCGGATTTTCGTATACATACTTACCATCATCGTAGTTGACAAAATCGAAATTGCGGACCTGCCAGAAGACCAGAAATGTACTCAATATTAAGACAAAGTAAACGGAAACAATGACGTTTCTCTTCGCAAATTCGAGCATACTTACAGTATATTATAGAATTAATCCTGTCTGGGTGTAATTTTCTCTTTCCCGCCCATATATGGCCGAAGGACTTTCGGAATTGTTACCGAGCCATCGGCGTTCTGGTAAAGCTCGAGAATCGGTATCAGGATTCTCGGAGACGCGACAACGGTATTGTTCAGTGTGTGACAGAAGAGGTTTTTCTTCGAAGCGGGGTCTTTATAACGCAGGTCCATTCTTCTTGCCTGGAACTCATAAAATTTACTTGCGCTGTGCGTCTCGCAGTAATTTTTACGCGACGGCATCCACGCCTCGATGTCGTATTTTTTCACCTGGCCCCGTCCCAAATCGCCGGTGCATACGTTCACAACACGGTAGGGCAACTCCAGCGCTTTCATCACAGCTTCGGAATTGGCCAGAATCTCCTCGTGAAACTTATTGCTTACTTCTACGCTATTTTCACAGATTACCACCTGCTCAATCTTATCGAACTGATGGATTCTATAAAGGCCGTAAGTATCCTTGCCCGCAGCGCCGGCTTCGCGCCTGAAACAAGTGGACATCGCCGCGAATTTCAGCGGCAACTCATCGGCCTTGAGTATCTCGCCCATTCTGAAAGCGGTCAGCGGAACTTCCGCGGTCCCTGCAAGGTTAAGCTGGTCCGCCTCCATTCGGTACGTCTGGTCTTCGGAGCCGGGGAAAAAGCCGGTCCCCGTCATCGCCTCATCTTTCATAAGCACCGGCACCGACATCGGGACATAACCCTTACCTACCATAAAGTCCATCGCAAACCGCAAAACCCCCCAGTGCAGCAGGGCGCCATCGCCTTTGAGAAAGTAATTTCTCGTCCCCGCCAATCTCACTCCACGCTCGATATCAATAATATCCAGAGCAGCACCCAACTGGACGTGGTCTTTCGGCTCGAAATCAAACTGCCGGACTTTGCCATCTTTCCTTATTTCAACACTTTCAGAATCATCTTTGCCGACCGGCACATCGTCATCGGTCGGCTGAGGAACCTGCAGCGAAAGAAGATCAAATTCCGGCTGAAGCTCTTTGAGCTTTTCATCGAGTGCGGAGGCCTTCTGCTTCAGTTTCGAAAGTTCAGCCAATACTTTTTGCTTTTGGTCTCCTGCGAGTTTAGGAACCGATTTGCCGACTTTGTTAATTTCGGTAGTGATATCCTGCAATTGTTTTTTATTTTCCTGAATACCGGCATCCACGGTCAGCAGGCGGTCGATATCCACATCGAAGCGTTTGTCCCTCGCGGCCTTTTTGAATTTCTCCGGATTTTCGCGAATCTGCTTAATATCAATCATAGCTTAATTTTCTCTGAAACGCCTGATGATGACAACATTATTCTGTCCGCCGAAGCCGAAGGATTCTTTCATCGCGACATCGACCTGCATCTTCCTCGGCTTATTGGGAACATAGTCAAGGTCAAGCTTGGGGTCAGGGTCGTTTAAGTTCATAGTCGGCGGGACTATATTATCACGGATTGCCAGGACGCAGGTAATTAATTCCGAAGCGCCAGCCGCCCCGATTAAATGCCCGAGCGTACTTTTGACGCTGCTGGCAGGGATGCTTTTCGCCTTATCCTTAAAGACCGCCTTGATGGCCTTGGTTTCTATCGAATCGTTCTCCGCCGTACTTGTACCGTGCGTGTTTATGTAATTCACATCTTTATAGCTAATCCCCGCATCAGCTAACGCCCACTCAATCGCCTGGATTGCGCCACGGCCATCTTCGTGCATATCCGTGACCCGAAAGGCGTCGGAACTGCTGCCGTAGCCGATGACCTCGGCTAAAATTTTCGCCCCTCTTTTTTTCGCAGAGCTCAGACTTTCGAGAATAACAATCGCCGAGCCTTCGCCGATGACGAATCCGTCTCTGCTGGCTGTAAACGGCCTCGAAGCTGTCTGGGGGCTGTCGTTTCGTGTCGATAGGGCGGTAAGGCGGTTAAAACCCGTGATGCCGAGCGGGTGTATCATCGAATGCGCACCGCCGGCAATCACTACATCCGCATCGCCGCGGCGAATCATCATCATCGCCTCGCCGACCGATTGAGTGCTCGCAGCACAAGCCGTAAGGCAGCTTCTTGTCGGCCCGCGGGCACCGGTTAGCATCGCAATATGGGCAGCAGGCATATTCGCTTCCTGCTCCAGCTCGTGCATCGCTTTCATTTTTACTGAGGCCACATCGGCCCATTTAATCCAATTCATCTGATTTGCCTGATTGTCCCACCCGGCCGCGATTGCGCCGAAAAAGGCATCGTGATTAGCCGCTCCTTCGCCAGCACCGAGGTAAATCCCCATTCGTTTGCGGTCGATGCCGTCCGAGGGTTTGTCGGTTTCGACATCGATACCAGCCTGTCTGCAGGCCTGAACCGCCGCCCCGACGGCAAATTTGCTTCCGCGATTGCCGTCCTTGTGCAGATTGGGCTTGCCCGTGAACTTTGCGAAATCGTAGTCCTTGACCTCGGAGCTGAACGTTGTCGGGAAAGTCGATGCGTCGAAAATGGTTGTTTTGGCGGCGCCGCTTTTGCCCGCTAAAACCGCCTGCCACATAGTCTCGACATCGTGACCAAGCGGGCAGATAATACCCATTCCGGTAATCACTACTCTTTCATTTTTTCCGTCGTGCGTCATTCTAATTCTCAAATTTTTTGAGTATAACCGCCGCTGTCTGTCCGCCGTAGGTGTAGCCACAGCAAAGTGTGAAGTGAATGTCAGCTTTGGTTGTTTCTTTAACGATGTTAAGATTGCATCCATCGGCTTTTCTCGTGCAGTTTTTCGCAGGCGGTATCAGGCCATCGCGCATAGCACAAACCGCCGCGATAACGTCGAGTCCGCCGCACGCAGCGCCAGTGTTACTGAGCATACTTTTCGTCGGCCAGACAGGGATTCGCTTTGTTTCAGAGCCTAAAGCCGCCTCTATTGCCTTGGCTTCGGCGAGGTCGTCCTGCGGTATGCCGGTGCCGTGCGGGATTATCAAATCTATGTCCTTAGGCGAAATATCGGCCTGAGCAAGGGCCTTTTCGATGGCGATGGTAATACCG
>CAIYOL010000018.1 GCA_903927855.1 uncultured Planctomycetota bacterium | reverse complement strand
TTTTATTGACGGCACCTGCTTCAGTATTTTTTTCATTTCGCTGATGATTATTTTACTCTTCGTTGTGCCGGCTTTAATCAAACTCCTGGATTTCTTCAACGCCTTGTAAATATACGCTGCATCTCTTTTTTGCTGCTCGGTTAAATATTGATTTCTGCTGCTGACCGCAAGTCCGTCGGCCTGACGAATCGTTGGACAGACAGCAATTTTCAAAGGCATATTCAAATCAGCAACCATTCGTCTGATAACGATTGCCTGCTGGGCGTCTTTTTGGCCGAAATAAGCAACATCGGGTGTGGCAATATTAAACAGCTTGGCACAAACGGTAGCTACCCCGCGAAAGTGTCCAGGCCGAAACCGGCCGCAAAGCCATTCGGTCAATTTTTCGACATTTACCCAAGCAAGATTTTCTCTTGGGTACATTTGCTCTGCCGCCGGAGCAAAAACAACATCGACACCTGCCTTTCTGCATATAGCCAAATCTTTCTTAATCGGCCTCGGATACTTCTTGAAATCTTCACTCGGCCCGAACTGTGTGGGATTGACAAAGATGCTAACGACGACGAAGTCGGTCTTCCGCTTTGCTTTTTCGATTAGCGAAATATGACCGACATGCAGCGCCCCCATTGTTGGGACAAAGCCGATTTTTCCCCCCTTTCTGCGGGCGGTTTTTACCAGGTTTCTAACCAACTCTATTGTTTTTGCTACTTTCATCATATCGCGATATAGCTTCTTATTTGATTTGCTAAATGCCGGACATTTTCATCCTTCATATAATCAAATTCAGACATCGATAAGCGGATAACCGGACACTTTTTCCAATCCGCAAAGAGTTCTTCGTGGCCGCGGCTGAGAGAATCCAGAAATTTCGGCTCGATTTTCTGCTCATACGGCCGATTACGCATGTGAATCCGCTTGAGACAATTTTCCACGGAGTCAGTTAAGTATATTACCAAAACAGGCGCTGCAATATCAGAGATTATTTGCTTATGAATCGTATGATACAATGCGAGCTGCTTAGTATTTAGCAGGTATTTTGCGTAAATCAGCTCCTTATCGAACACATAATCAGCAAACAACATTTCGCCCACTTTTAAGCTGTGATGATTCAACTGGGCAACCCTGCTGGTCAGGAAAAACAATTGGCAGTCCAGTGCCAGCTCTTTTTTGCCGGCATACACATCCGGCAGGTAAGGATTTTTATCATAAGGTTCAAAGATACATTTGCAGGCAAATATCTTCGACAGATTCTTTGCCAAGGTGGTTTTCCCTACGCCGATAATGCCCGCCACGCTGACAAGCTGCGGCAGCTTTGGATTAAGCATAAAATCTGCATCATTAAGGCGCCCTGCCAGTTCCTTCATTGGCACTTTTATAACAGGATGCAATAAATCGGTATCAAGCTGGCACAGTTCCTTCACCACAAACGAACGTAAGTGCATTTGCGGATGCGGAATAGTTAAATCGGGGCTGTTTATAATCTCATTTCCGAAAAGCAAAAGGTCCAAATCAATGGTCCTCGATGACCACTTTTCTTCTCTGGTTCTGCCGAGCGAGGTTTCAATGTTGAGCAGTGTTTTGTGCAAATCTTCTGCGGTTAGAGCGGTCTTTATTTGAACCGCTGCGTTTAAGTACTTAGGCTGATTGGCGCCCCCAAGGGGAGCGGTTTCAATAATGTCGCTGATGCGGGCGCTTTCGATGTTCTTGGTTTCGGCCAGCATTTTAAGGGCTTTATGAATAAAGTCTTTCCTGTCCCCTAAATTACTGCCCAGTCCAATATATGCAATTGTCATCGCTCGATACCCGTAATTGATTTGCGGCTTGTATATTAAATAGATGCAAAGCGCTGCATAGCTTCCTTAACGTCATCAGGCTTGGCAAAGGCCGTAAGCCGGAAGTATCCTTCACCGGATGGTCCAAAACCCGAGCCGGGTGTGCCGACGACCTTTGCCTTTTGAAGAAGGCGGTCGAAGAAATCCCAGGAGCTTAAGCCGTCCGGCGTCTTCATCCAAACATAAGGTGCATTAACTCCGCCGTAAGTTTCGTAGCCGAGCTTGGTGAGTGATTTGCAGATTACAGACGCATTGGTCATATAGATATCAATAATTTGTCGGCACTGCTTTTTGCCTTCGGTTGTATAGACAGCGGCTGCGCCGGCCTGTGATATGTACGAGGCACCGTTAAATTTGGTGCACTGCCGTCTGTGCCATATAGGATTAACTTCTACCGCCCTGCCGTCTTTCGTATAGGCCTTCAATTGCTTCGGCACAACGGTAAAGGCACATCTGACGCCGGTAAAACCGGCTGTCTTGGAGAAACTGCGGAACTCTATCGCCACGTCTTTGGCCCCTTCAACCTCGTAAATCGAATGAGGAATATCAGGGTCGGTTATAAAAGCCTCATAAGCAGCATCGAAAAGGATGACAGCTTTGTTTCTGCGGGCGAAATCGACCCATTTTTTCAGAATTTCCCTGGTTGCTACCGCCCCGGTAGGATTATTCGGAAAGCAAAGATAAATAATATCTACTTTCTGCTCCGGTGCATCCGGGATAAAGTTATTCTCAGCGGTGCAGGGCATATAGACGATTTTGCCATACTGGCCGTTCTTGTCTGCCTTGCCGGTTCTGCCGGCCATTACATTAGTATCCACATACACCGGGTACACCGGGTCGGTCACGGCTATAATATTATTCAGACCGAATATTTCCTGGATGTTGCCCGTGTCACACTTGGCGCCGTCGCTGACGAAAACTTCGCTACGGTCTAAATCTACGCCGCGGGAGTTAAAATCATTTTTAATTATCGCGTCGATTAAAAAATCATAACCCTGCTCCGGCCCATAGCCGCGCAGGGTGGATGCGCTGCACATTTCGACAACGGCCTTTTTCATAGCTTCGACAACAACTGGAGCCAAAGGCTGGGTAACATCACCAATGCCTAAGCTGATTATTTTCGCATCAGGATTCTTGGCGCCAAAAGAGCGAACGCGTCTGCCGATTTCCGGAAACAAATAACCTGCCTGCAGTTTCAAAAAATTCTCATTGATTGTTGCCATATTTTTCGCCTTCCGTCACTCGCGGGTCGGGTCACGTGCGACGTTTTCTGCATAAATCGCAAATACCTTCAAGATACACCGTTTTTTTCAATACGACGTATTTCTCACTGATGTTCCTCGGCACAGTGATACTATCAAACGGCTTATGATGAAAATCGATGATTTTTTTGCATTTTAAGCATTTGAAATGCTGATGGCTTTCGAGACAACCATCAAATCTTTTAACATCACCTGAACCTTCAACGACAAAAGCCGCACCAATTTCAGCCAGAGTCAAAAGTGTCCTATTAACCGTATCTAACGAGATATTAGGAAAAGTTTTCCTTAATTTGCGCCATAAGACATCGGTCGAGGGGTGCTCTTTAGACTCAATAAGCGCCTTATAAACTGCTACCCGTTGCGGCGTGACCTTCAGTCCGGCCTTGCGACACCTTAACTGGAAAGCATCCATCTTCCCTTGCGATTGATTCTCGCTTTGCGAGGGTTCTTCTCCTCTATTTGACATACAAATACCTCCCATCAAATGTGCCCTGCTGACATCGGCATCAATAACTCCATAAACCTTGTGTTCAATTCCCCTTGAGGGGGCATTCCATAACCGCAGCAATTATACCGCTTCCTGTCGGT
>CAIYOL010000017.1 GCA_903927855.1 uncultured Planctomycetota bacterium | reverse complement strand
GTGACCAACGCTGGGCCATATACGGAGCCGGGAGTAAACGGATACGTCGGCGATGACTGGCGGCACGCCGACCCGTGTGATTCGGATGCGCGTTTGGATCCGATATTTCGCGGCTGGGCCACAGCGGTACAGAGCTATCAGCCGGCGCCGGGTGTAATTTCTCCTTATAACGTCCCGACCAAGGCGTTGGGGCCGGTTACCGGAAATTACATCGACATTGTCAGCTTAGGCGACCTGTCGCAAAGCCAGATAAATCAGGGGGTCCCGCCGGGGCGGATTACGCTTACTTTCGGCAACCCGTATGACAGCAATGACCCAAATCATATTCGCGATGTCAATGGTTACGATTTTGTTGTTTTCGAGAATGCTTTTCTTTCCCTTGGCACTTGGCCCAATGGGTCTATTGCCGGTAAGATGTTTGCGGAGCTTGGATATGTTGAAGTATCTTCCGATGGTGTTAATTTCGCGAGATTTCCTGCTGTATCGTTAAATACCGGGCCTGTGGGTGCGTATGGCACTGTCGAGATTAGCAATATATACAACCTTGCCGGAAAGCATCCTAATGCCTATGGCGTTTGCACCGGAACGCCGTTCGATTTGAGTGAAATCGTGGATGAACCGAATGTTGTCTCTGGTCTTGTTGACATCAACAATATAAGCTATGTGCGAATAGTAGATATTCCCGGAAGCGGGAATTTTCATGATGATGCCGTCGAATACATTGACCCCTGCACGTGGCCTAACTGGGAAAATTATAACCAGAACCATCCGATTTATGATGCTTGGCTTACGTGGGGCTCAGGCGGTTTTGATTTGGAGGCGATCGGTGTGTTACATTCACAGCAATACTGCGGGGACATCAGCCTGGACGGGATTGTTGATTATGATGATTTGTTGATTATGGCAAGTGCATGGCTGAAGCATTTTGGTCAGGACGGATGGGTGGCGAGATGTGATTTGGCTGAGCCGAAGGATTACATTATTAACATGCTGGATTATGCTGTTTTTGCAAACCAATGGCTTAAAGTGGAACAATGGCGGCGCAGCCAATAATGAGGTTTGCCTGCTTTAATTATATGTTTACTAAAAAGACAAAAGCCTTTAGCCTGGTTGAATTACTGGTGGTCATAGCAGCCATTGCGCTGTTGATGAGCATTCTGATGCCAGCTCTGGCCGGCGCGAGGGCTCAGGGTATAGCCGCGGTTTGTAAAAGTAATATCCGCCAGCTCGTCCTGGCTAATATTGGCTATTCAAATGAGAGTGATGGTTTTTGTGTGCCTGCCGCCAGTGATATGTGGGACGGCGCCGGTGGTTATCATCGCTGGCACGGCGTAAGGGACAACGAGAACGAGTCGTTCGACCCCCTCAGAGGTCCGCTTGTTGAATACCTCTCTGACGGCAAGGTCAAGGAATGCCCCGACAGGGTCAATTTTGTCAAGGGTGAAACGTGGGGAGAGAGCTTTGAAAAGGGCTGCGGCGGTTACGGCTATAATATGACTTATCTCGGCAGCAGTCTTTGGCAGGCCGGCCTTGGTTTCGAGGAAACTTACAGGCAAACCACTCGTATGTCGGCAATCTCCAAACCGGACAGGACGTTGATGTTTGCCGATTGTGCGATGAGTCTCGAAGAAGGTTCTTATATCGAATATTCTTTTGCTGAGCCGCCGTATTTTGTAATCGACGGGCAGTTGTTTACAGGTATGTACTCTTCGCCTTCTGTTCATTTTCGTCATCGCGGGCAGGCGAATATCGGCTGGTCTGACGGTCATGTCAGTTCGAAAGGGATGGCCGAGCTCGGTGATGAGAATGTTTATAACGTGCTTTCGGCAAAGATGGGTCTGGGCTGGTTTGAGCCGGTGGATAACAGCCTGTTCGATTTGAAATAAAATAGTCTCTACCATTTAATTTTGTATAATCAGCGACGTGGACAAGGTTAAGCTAAAACAAGGCGTCGCTTTTGTGTTGCAGGGTCTGAATCATTTACTTTGGCCTGCGGTTTGCGTCAACTGTAAGCAAAGTATTTGCGGAACCGACAACGCTCTGTGCAGAAAATGCTGGGACGAGCTTCTTTTCTGCACGGCGGGCGATTACTGCCCTCGCTGCGGGCGGGATGCGAGTAAATTCGCTATAGTTAATGGCGCCTGCCCCAACTGTCAGGATAAGCAAATTCATTTCGATGGAGTAGCCCGAAGCGGAGTCTATGGAGATGCCTTGCGGCAAATGATACTTTCCTTTAAGAAGGGACGAACTGAACTGGATTTAACGCTGGAGTTTTTAGCAAATTCTGCTCTGCAGGGGAGTTTGTTCTGTAATGATGTAGAAATTTTCGTTCCTGTTCCGCTCCACTGGACGAGACGGTTGATTCGCGGCTACAATCAATCTTTGGTCTTGGCTAAGAAATTAAAACACCCGGCAGCAAAAATCAGCACAGAGCTTGTCAGAATTCGGCGGACAAAATTCCAGCCGGCAATGGCAAGTCCCGCCGCACGTGCCAGAAACGTTGCCGGCGCTTTTGCGGTGCGCAGGGGACATAACTTCGCCGACCGTAAAATTTGTCTTGTGGATGATATTAAAACTACCGGCGCAACATTAAACGAATGCGCAAAAACATTGAAAGACGCCGGGGCGTCGAAAGTATTCGCACTGGTTTTAGCCGTCGCCGGGCAGAATGTTTAGCGATTGGTGGAAAACTTCCTATAGTTTCTCGTATTTTATGATGGCTCGGTATAGGCCGTCGATGCGTTTGCCGTCGACAATCATAGGCGGGTATTTTTCATTTCTCGGCTGCAGCCGTACCTTATCATTCGGCTCAAAGAAAACTCGCTTAAAGGTCGTCTCGTGCGGCATCGCAAAACGAATGAAGCAATCATCGCCGCTGTGCACCTCCGCCGCCGGCGAAAAGACAACGATGTCCCCCTCGCTGAACTTCGGCTCCATCGAATCGCCGATGACCCGGACGGCAAAGGCGTTGGTGTCGTGCAAATCCGGACAGCGGACATAATCATCGGCCACGCCCGCGGGATAATCCAAATCGTTGAAATCGGCGGGATAGCCGGCGGCAACTTTATTTATCACCGGCACCAGTCGCCCGGCCGCCAACGATGCCTTTTCGCTTTCCGCCAGAATTGTATCAACCTGGACCGCGTCGGTT
>CAIYOL010000016.1 GCA_903927855.1 uncultured Planctomycetota bacterium | reverse complement strand
GTAAATAATTAATGTAGCTATCGTCCGCCAACCTCCGAAGCATTTCGGTTACGCTGGCCGGGGTTATACCCAGCCGTCTTGAAACAATTTCTACAAACTTCTTTGCGACCACTCGGTAATCGAAGTTTTCGACAACTCGTTTTCTTCCTTCTTTTCCCATTTGCTCTCTCAACCCAGCGTCCTTCATCAATTCCAGAAGGTATTTGGCAATATCATGAACGCTCGCCCGGTAATCTACTGTCCTCGGCCTTTTGAAAACGTACTTATGGCCTGCTTTGTAACCCGACTCATCTCCAAGCACCGTCTCTCGAAGTCGAATCTCCTGAGCGACCTCAGCCAAAAAGGCCGTTTTGCCGTGTACCATCGTGTCGAGCATACCCATCGCCTTTATTCCTATCACCGGTTTTTCGCACGAATTTGCCTCGACCTGAATCATCCCGAAACCCTCTAATCGCGATGGCGCCGCGTAAATATCGCACGCCGCCAATAGATACGGCATATAGTTCCGCGAAACCTTGCCCGTGCTGTAAACTACGCTTTTATCTATTCCTAAATTAGTGGCCAATTGTATGTCAGCCATATTTTGCTGTTCCGTCCTCGGTTGAGGCCAGACCTTGCAAACGTATTTCCAGTCCGGCGCCTGCGTATCGTTTATCGCCAGCGCCTGCATCACCTCCTGCGCTCCCTTGGACGCAGCGTCACCGCCGACGGTTAATACCATTATCTGGTCGTCCGCCACGCCCAGAGACTCACGGACCGTAGCAACCTTCGGCTCCTTCTTGTCGCGGGGCACAAATGCGTCTGTATCGCACCCGACAGGCAAAACTTCGATGTTGTCGCCTTTAAGGCCGTCTCGCATATACACCTTCTTTACCCAGTTTGATGTCACCAACATCAATGGAACTTTGTCGAGTATCTCGCCGTAGTTTGCCATATAGCCGTCTGCCACAAGCCACGGTATTGCCGTTATCCCGTACCTTTGCGGGTGAAGAACCAAATGAGACGTATGTCCCCAGTATCCCACCCCTACGACAACGTCCGGCTCAAACCATCGGTAATACCACTCCTTTTCCTGCGCCGCTTCAAAATTAACCGAGAATACCTCGACCCCCATCTCCTCGAGTCCTCTGTGCAGCAGTTGTCCCTGCGTCGCAAGACCGCCCGGTGATGGTGGATAATCATACAAAAGTAAAACTTTCATTCTTATTTCCTTTCCCTATACGTGCCCCGAGGTCCTGAAACACCAAAACGCCTCCCGCCGGGGCGTCGTCTTCGCCTCGAAACTGTCCTCACTGAAACCGTAAATTCTGGTGATAATATCACACTTCTTCTGCCATATATGCTCCGGCAGGTCTATCTGCAAATCGGCACCACTCTCGGCTCGCGGCAAATACTTTCGGTCTCCGTCCTCGTATGCAAAAGACCACATTTCCCCTGCGCTCAATCTGCCGGCTTCCCGCAGCTCCATCACCGCTTTCGCCGTCTCCTCATGCCTGAGATGTCGCGTATATTCGCCGGCTGTACTGTGTGTAATAACCACCTCGAATCTGTCACAAGGCAGCAGCTCCATTATGGTTCGCTGGACCTCGCCGTTATCCAGAGCGTTCTGCTCAGGACCGTCATCAAGGTCTCCCATATAACCGCTTGCGCCGAATTCTTCAAGTGCCTTGAAAAATTTTGGTGCCCGGTCCGCGTCGCTTTTCCTGCAGATTGTTACCACAGTCCACTTTGTCTCCGGATGCATCAGCATCAAACCGCCCGCCCATAGCGTCTCATCGTCAGGATGAGCTACTATAACCGCACAGTTACTCTTTTCTCTTATATAACTTGAGCTTCTACTGCCCCTCATTTTCTTTGTCCTCTAATCCGTATAATCGCCGGAAGGACTCTTAAGAATAAAACCTACCACATCGTCAAAGTCGGCCGTCGCAAGACATATACGCGAATCAGCCGCACCGTAATACATAAAAATCTTGTTCCCCTTCTTTATCCATCCGCACGGAAACACAACATCATCCACGTCGCCTTCACGCTCATACTGCGCCTTCGGCCCGAAAACCCATTCGTCGCTCCGCCGAATCACTCTCGTCGGGTCTTCCAAATCTAACAACGCAAGCCCCAATCTGTATATCGAGCCTGACGCCGTCACCCGCACGCCGTGATACAGAATCAGCCATCCCTCTTTCGTCTCCATCGGCGGTGCGCACAGCCCAATCTTGCCTGCGTCCCACCATCCTCCGTCTCTTGCCTGGATTATCTCCCTATGTTCACCCCAGTGCTTCAGGTTGGGTGAAAAGGATATCCATATGTGTGCCCCGAACATCGCCATCTTCGGCACAGGTCTGTGCAGCATCGCCCACAGCCCCTTGAATTTCACCGGAAATAGCGCCGCGTCCTTATCCTCTGGCGGCATAATAGGCCCTATACGTTCGAATGTCTTGAAATCGCTCGTCGTCGCCAGCGACACCATCGGCCCGCCCTTCGAATACGCCGTATAACATATCGCCCAGCTCTTTAGCTCCTCAAGCCGCGTTATCCGAGGGTCTTCTATACCCCATATCTCCTCCGGATATTTCTTCGGTTCAGGTCGTAGCGTCGGCTCCTTGCTTATTTGCCAGTTACTGATTCCGTCGTTGCTCCTCGCTGCCGTCAAATGTGAAATCCCCCTGAAATCTTCAACGCGGGCAAGTAATATTGTTTCCCCGTTCACTTCTGCCGCCGCCGCATTAAAAACCGAATTGGCAGCATATGGCCAATCTTCCACCGACAAAATGGGATTGTCAGGACTCCTCGTAAATAACTCCCTGCTGAAAGGCCCGCCTGTCTTATCTTTCATAAACTTATCACCCCGAAATTAGAACCTGCTATAAAAGTCCCGCCATTCCTTTTCTTATCAGCATCACCGCTATTGCCGCCAGCAGCAGACTCATTATCTTCGAAAGCGCCTTCGAGCCGGCCTCGCCCAAAAACCTCATCACCGTTGCCGCTCCGCTAAAAATTATACCCGCCAGCATAATATTTACCACTACTGAAATAAACGTGGCGGCCAATCCGTATTGCGAAACCATAACCATTGATGTGGTCAAAACCGCAGGCCCTGCTATCAAAGGCGTCCCCAGCGGTACTGCCCCGAGCTCCTCTGTCGGTATTCGCCTTTTCTTCACAGGGTTAATAATATCCGATATCGCCAAACAGAAAAGTATCGCCCCGCCCGCTACCATAAAATCCTCCATCCTTATCCCCAGCGCCTTGAACACCATCTTGCCAAGGAATATAAACGCCACCGCTATGCACACTGCCGTAAGCATCGATTGCGCAATCACCTTTATCTTTTTCTGCTGTTCCACCTCTTCGGTCAGCGTAATAAAAATCGGCAGCACCCCTATCGCATCGACCGCTACGAATATCGGTATAAACGCCGGCAAAATATCTTTAAGCTCCATCTTCTTTCCTTTCGTATCTTGCTGAATACTATTCACTAAACGCTGCTTGATATTCTACCCTCAAATTCAATTCCTGCAACTGGCTTGGTATTTTCCTCTATCTATGGTTAAATACTCCTCCGTATGCTTGGGAAAAAACGTCCAACTAATAAACACCTGCCCAAAGGGCTGGAAATACTCTACGAAGATGAGAGTCTCATCGTCGTGGATAAACCCGCTGGATTGTTGTCGGTCGCAACACCGACTAATAAAACACAGACCGCCTACTGCTTCCTGACCGATTATGTCCGTAAGGGCTATTCAAAATCGCGTAACCGCCTCTTCATCGTCCACCGCATCGACCAGTGGACTTCAGGCGTCCTCGTCTTTGCAAAAAGCGAGGAAATTAAGTTACGCCTGCAGGCCCATTGGAAAGAAACAGAAAAGAAATACCTCGCGGTCGTCCACGGCCGCCTCCACCAAAAAGAAGGAATCATTACCTCCTACCTCGCCGAGAACAAGGCCTTCGTCGTCTATTCCACCAACGACCCCGCAAAAGGCAAGCTCTCGCGAACCGCTTATAAAGTGCTGAAAGAAACCCCCCTGTTCAGTCTGTTGGAAATTACCCTTTTGACCGGCAGGAAAAACCAAATCCGTGTCCACTTCGCCGATAAGGGACATCCCGTTGTTGGCGACAGAAAATATGGAAAGGCCGCCGACAAATTCAAACGCCTAGCCCTCCATTCCAAATCCATATCCTTCAGACATCCCGTGACCGGCCGGCAGTTGACTTTGCAGGCCAAACCGCCGGCTTATTTCCGCTGCCTGCTCGCTGATAACCCGGACTGATTACACTAAAGCCGTCCCGCTTTTAGTCTTTCTCTGGCTTACCTTCTTTTTTGCCCGTCATCGGACACACGGGCTTATTTGGCTCCTGCATACAGGCCCTCATCTTGGTGCACATCGGACAGGTGCAGCCAGGCTTGCACTTTCCCATGTCAGTCTTTTGTCCGAACCAGCCCTTTTCTTTGCTGCAAATTTCCTTTTCTTCTTGGAACTTATTTTCCCAGCCGCCCTCACGCTCCCTCTCCCAGCACGCCTTCATCCCATGACCGCCCCAAGGCCCCATCATCGGGCAGCACTTAATCGTCATCACGTGCCCGATTGCTGCCCCTATCACCAGAAGCACAATCGCCATAACAATCGCCTTAAAGCACTGACAGCAACAGCAGCATTTTTGACCTTCGTCTTTCTTCTCGATTTCGCTCATTTTAGTTCTCCTTGATATTGCTCAAATTAAAACGCCCGACCGCACAGCCGGGTCTTTCGCTTCCATGATAATACCAAAATCTCCCTCAAACGCCATCATTATACGATATATGACTGAGCATGTTCACCATACTGCCGACTTTGTCGGTGACGTATCTAACCCGGCGTTTCACCTAGGGTGCAACCGCTTGCCTCGCGTGTCCTGCGGGATGTGCTTTTTACTGTCCCACCGGGATGAGATATGTCGTTTACTATCGCCAAAATCAAAAGTTCACGCACCTCAAAATTCTTGCTCCCCTACTGCCTGGTGATTATCAAACCGCAACCGACCTTACGGGATAGGGCCTTCAAGCCAATGGTTTGCAAATTCGGCGAAATCCAGGAAGTTAACAATATTATTCTCGTCTTTGTAGAAATCTCCCGGAAGACCCGGCCCATCAAGCCAGTTTTCACTCATTATCCTAAGGTCGCCAAAGCCGATTGAGCCGTC
>CAIYOL010000015.1 GCA_903927855.1 uncultured Planctomycetota bacterium | reverse complement strand
TGCGTGAATGGAAATCTTTATATAAGGGAGATGTTATGGGCAATCTGCTGTTAGAAAAGGTTGATTACAAAATCGAAGAAACAAATTTCGGCACATGGCGGCGGTATTTGTATACCAGCGGCGCTAGTTTCCACGAATTCAAGTCTCATACGTCGTTTCTTGGACTACCTCTTGTGCATTTTACTTACGGAAAGTGTCCCGAAACCGGCAGACGAATAATCGCAAAAGGTATAATCGCGGTCGGCCGGCTCGCCTGCGGCTTCATCGCCGTCGGCCACGCGTCTTTAGGACTTTTGGCAATCGGGCAGCTCGCAATTGGAGTAATTTTTGGATTAGGGCAGTTGTCCTCCGGCGTCTTAGCTTTAGGACAGATTGCTATCGGAGCATATCTGGCATTGGGACAAATTGTTGTCGGCTACGCCGCTGCCGGCCAATTTGCTCTCGGCAAATACGTGCTGGCACAGTTGGGTTTGGGAGAATATGTCTGGGACATGAACAGTGCCAATCCGCGGGCACTCGAATTTTTTAAGACGCTTCCTCTCATCCAGCTATTTATTCCATAGCTGCTGCAGTTGAATGGCGCACTGGCGAAATTTATCGGCCGGCAGTGTTACCGTTTGCCACTTCGGACTGCGCTGCTTCATAAACTCTCGATAGTCGTCTAATTTGACGGCGAAAAACATATATCTGTTCGCGGCAAAGTCATAAACCTCCCTGCCGTCAAAATCAACGTCGATGTTTTCTATTTTGTATGCAAAGACAAAGATGGCGGAATGTCCCTGCCCGAAGACCTCCTGCCATTTTGTCAGCCCGTCGATGTCCTCAGCCGTGACCCAGCATTCGAACCCTGCTAACTTGGCAAAACTTGTCCCCTTGAAGCTCCTGCCCTTCACCTCTGCGATTATCGCCTGCTGATTGTTGGGATATAACAGGAAATCGAAGCTTTTAAATTTGCATAGCCCGCTTGCCTCGGTGGAGCGAATCGAAGCCGGTAATTCCGCCCGCTTCTGCTCATCAACCGTAACGTATTGGATGTGATTGTCAATCAGCCAGCTTTCAAAGGCCCGCTCATAATGATTTGGAGATGAATCCTTCATCTTGGATTTAGTCCGCCTTTGGCGGATTCAGCTCCGCGAAAAACGCATCTATTTTAATTCGTTTCTGCTTGCTGGTCGTCATATCCTTGACCACAAGCTCATTGTTTTTAAGCTCGTCGCCGAGGATAATACATTTTTTAGCATTTTGGGCCGAGGCTTGTTTGAGTTGCCTGCTCAGACTTGCAGACTTGTAACTGAAATCGGCCGAATAACCTTTTGTTCGCAGCTCCGCCACTATCTTAACGGCGTCCTGCAGGGTCTGTTCCGGCTCTACGCAGGCGATAAAATAATCTGTTCCTGTCGGCTTAGGCTTCAGCAGTCCCCGTTCTTCGAGCATCAAACCCAAGACGCAGTCCCCCATACCGAATCCCGTGGCCGGCACCTCAGGCCCGCCGAATTGCTTCAATAAATCATCGTACCTGCCGCCCCCGCCGATGGCTCGAAGCTCGCCGCGCTTGTCATAAATCTCATACACAATGTCCGTATAATAAGCCAGTCCCCTGACAATGCCCGGGTCGAATTGACAATATTCCACAACTCCCATTCGCTTAAGCCAGTCGAACAAAACCGCAATTTTATCAATGGCCTCATTAATTTTGTCGTCCGGCTCGATTATCTTCTTGATGTCCGAGATTACCTTTATCTCCATAAATTCCTGTATCTTGTCGGCTATTTTGGCGTCCGCGACTTTTTTATTAAGCATTTGCTTGAATTCCCCTTCTGGCGCCTTGTCCTTTTTATCAAGCACAGGATACAGCGATTCCAATCGCTTATCGGCAATCCCCATCTTTTCGAGAATGCTGGCCAGTAACTTCCTGCTGGATATTTTCACCACAATATCCCTAGGCGTCAGCCCCACTTCCCGCAGGTAATCCAGCGCACAGAATATCACCTCAGCATCAGCCAGTGCGCCCTCCACGCCGATTATGTCAACGTTCCACTGGAAGAATTCGCGAAGTCTGCCTTTCTGCGGACGCTCTGCCCGGAATAATCTCGGCACCGAGAACCACTTGATTGGCAGCGGCAGCGAGCTGATTTTTTGATTTACCATCCGTGCCAGCGTTGGCGTGATTTCAGGCCTCAGCGCCAAATCTCTATCGCCCCTGTCTTTAAATGAAAAAAGCTGCTCGATAATCTCATCGCCGCTTTTTATCTGGTACATCTGCAGGTACTCGAATATCGGCCCGTCGTATTCCTCGAACCCGTTGCGCAGAGATACTTTCTTCCAGCCGTCTATTATCCAATTCCTAATAGCCATATCCGGCGGATAAAAATCTCTCGTCCCTTTTACTGGCGGTATCTTCATATCAATTTGCTGTTTACTATTATCGTTCTGACTTATTATAATGCGTTTTTTACTGTAAAAGAAACCAAATGTCAAAGACAAAGGTCGAAATAATATATCAGGATGACGACATTCTTGTCGTCAATAAGCCCGCTGGCGTATCGGTTACAAAAGACC
>CAIYOL010000014.1 GCA_903927855.1 uncultured Planctomycetota bacterium | reverse complement strand
CAGATAACTGCGACCAAAAATACTCTTACACCTAGCGAAGAAGCAACAATTAGCATTTGGGCCCGTATCGAAGAAGGGATACCATCAGGTTATGGCTTGAACGCCTGGCAGCTCGATATGGTCACCAATACCTCAGGCGTGGTTCAGGTTAATGGTGGTCCTGTTTTGATAGCCCCTACCCCAGTAGCTGCAGGTTCCGGCTGGATGTCATCAAATGTCGATTCTACCGGCAATGTATATGGGTTAGGAATTTTTACGCCGGGGCCGACAACTTCTAACACCGGAATCGGAGGTTTCAGTCTGCTTGCTCAGGTAACAATTGAGGCAATCGGCACTGCAGGACAACAGGTTACGTATGAACTCACGGATTATACTGGGACAACAGGATTCTGGGGGGCTCTCCGCAATGACCAGGGTATGCCGTCATACATATATCCCGACAATGTCCATTTCCTGCCGGGAAATAATGTCTTTACAATAGTGCCTGAGCCGGCAAGCTTACTGATTATGGCATTTATGACAGGTTTGGCATTGAGAAGTCGAAGGATTGATTCCGGAAAATAATTTTTCCGTATTTTGTCCATAAAGGATTATTTACGTTTACATTTGCACTCGGTCGAATGAAAGATTCACCACACGAACGTAAATGTGAGTGCGTGGGAAAGTAGGGTGCATATAAAAAATGCCCCGTAGGAGTAAGCTTAAGAGGTGGAGAAGTTTTCCGGGGGGTCTGGTAATACCATTCCTTTTTTGCCTTGCCATATTTTCCACATCCGCAATTGGTCAGCTGCATCCTTCGGACGTACTGATTCTGGCCAACGCAAACAGCCCAACAAGCTGTTACATTGCCAAACTCTACCGCCAATACCATCCGGGAATCAGTGAATCTCAAGTTTTGTATCTGTCCGGCTTAGCCGATTGCAGCGGCCCTCAAAGCACACCTGCAAATGAGATAATTACACGGCAGGAATACAACAACTTGATTGCCGGACCTGTTCGTAATTATCTGGCTGACCCGAACCATCCGGAGCGTGTCACCACAATTAAGATAATTATCACTACCGCCGGAATGCCGTATCGCATCAAAGACACCGTCTTTGCCGATGCCGTTTATGCCGCCGGCTCGAATTACAACACTATCATTAACCAGGAGGCTTCGATAGATGCCGCCTCTGTTGAATCGGAGTTGACCTGCCTGTGGCATTGCGACTACGACGCCAACAGTTTTGACCGTATAAACCGTATGGTAAATCCGTATCAGGGTTATCACAGCAGTATGGCATTGTTCTCACGTCAGCGGCCCGGAACAAAACTGATGCAGTGGGACGAGGCAACTTCACTGCTTGCTCCGCTGGTCGAAAATCCATTTATGGAGGGTTATGTCACGCCGCCTATCCCTCCCCATCCGCCAGATTTCAAGTGGGTCTATTGTTATGGTACGGTCAACCGCAGATTTAACGTCGGCGATATGTATCTCACCGCCCGCCTCGATGGACCAAAAGTCAGAGGCCAAAGCGCCGTCTTTGCTGTCAGAGCGATGCTCGAAAGGGCAAAAAGAGCGTCAAGCCCACAGTTCGGTGTCAACCCCGCACAGGCCGTTGCCGTCTTCGATGACGCACCCGGTAGGAGTGAGAACTTCGACAACAACCGCACTTTCAACTTAAACGAAGGCGTTGAATACTTGGAATACAGCAATGAAGTCGACCAGCCGCCTGACGCCGACCAATGCAGAGTCAGAGACGACTATATCAATGGCTATACTATGCTGGCTGATAGTGACCCCTGCGAGGGAATCCTTAACATCGGTGCGTTTCCGGTCTCAACCGGTGCGGTCGGTGTGATGCTCGACCGGCGAAACGCGGTTCGCACCTCTCAGGCAGACCTCAACGATTACGCTTTTGCAAATCCCGGCAGAGTCAATCCACAGGGTATTATACTGCTGGCGACCTTTGGAAAAAATGGCGACGAAGGCAGCTCGCCCAATTACCTGCTGGTAGGCGGCCCAAGCGGCGGGCCGCTGTTTAACGTCGTAAATGGGGCCGTTTTCACATCGCTTGAGAGTTTCAACGCCGTTACGATGTTCTCTGATGTGAATACCTTGCCTCTCGCACAGGGCAAATTGGTCAATTTCATATCAATAGGCGGGACCGCCGCGATTGGGCATAGCTTTGAACCCCAGCCTGATGCCGCTATTGACAACGAGTTCTTGTTTTTCAACCTCCTGGCCGATGCTGATGGCAATGGAATAGCCGATTTGACCCTTGTAGAAGCCGCCTTTACGGCAATCCCATACCTGAGCTGGTCGGAAGTCCTTATAGGCGACCCACTTATGAGAATCGCATACGGCCCCGGCGGACTCGCCT
>CAIYOL010000013.1 GCA_903927855.1 uncultured Planctomycetota bacterium | reverse complement strand
TGAAAAGATTCCACTGTTGAAGACACTTGGACCGATGTTCTGGGTGGTAATGAAACTGCTTCCTTATGTTACAATCTGGGTTGCTTTCACGTTTATTTTCATTTCTATGCCGAATACGAAGGTAAATTTAACATCCGGACTGATAGCCGGAATAGTTGCCGGTACTTTATTTCAGATTGTTCAGTGGGCATACGTGAATTTCCAGGTTCAGATCACCGCAAGGTATGCTATTTACGGCAGTTTCGCGGCACTACCTTTGTTTTTGCTCTGGCTCCAGATAAGCTGGCTTATTGTTTTATTTGGCGCTGAAGTATCATTTGCTCATCAAAACGTCGAGACTTATGAATTTGAGCCGGATTGTCTGTCGGTCAGTAAATCGTTCAAAAAGCTGCTTTCGTTACTTATCGTGCAGCGGTTAGTGAAAAAATTTTGCAATGGCGAAAAACCGGCCGATGCCCCTGTCATTGCACATGAACTTGAAATACCAGTTCGGTTAGTCAGACAGCTTTTGTACGAACTGTCAGAGTCTGGAGTATTGTCGGAAGTCAGGAATAGCAGGGATAGGGAGTTTGCCTATCAGCCGGCTATCGACGTTGAAAAAATCACGATAAAGTTCGTCATCGACCGGCTTGAAGCGCATGGTACTGACTATATACCAGGGGCCAAATTGGGCGAGTTGGATAAACTCTCTAACTGCATCAGACAATTTGGCGAAGTTATTGAAAAATCACCGGCTAATGTTCTTTTAAAGAATATATAGTCGTTATTATTTCTTGGGCTTTTATTTTTTGCCGCCTAAAAGTCCTTTGATGCCTTCGACAGCTTCTTTTCCTGATTCGATCGCTTTCTTGCCTTCCTCGGTTGCGGCTTTGCCAATCTCGGTTGCCTTCTCAAGCGAAGAGCCGATACCTTTAACCATTTCGTCAGGCAGCACTCCGGCACCCTGCTTGGCTACACCCGTTGCTATTGCCTTGAAAACCTTCGCTGCCAGCATGCCTATGCTGAGCTTTTTGTCGGCCCCGAGATTCTCCATAATTATCGGGTCGAGTTTCAAACTTACAGTGTCGCTCTTTCCGGGGATAGGCAGCAGCTTGACCATGACGTTCGTGTTGGTTATCTCCAGATGATTGATAAGCAGATTCTTGCCTTCTTCCCCAGGCTTCGGCTCTGCTTTCTTCTCCGCTTTGGGCAGATTGTCTAATATCTCCTTGAGATTGTTCGACAGCCCTTTTTGCTCAATTGTCAGCTTCATGCCGTCAAGTTTGGTAAGCTGTATCTTTACGGTGTCGCTCATCAGCGAGCCAATGTCAAGGTTGACCGTTGCCTCGCCGAGTTCCAGCAGGGTTGCATTTGCATAACCGGGCGGGTTTTTTACAACCAGTCCCTTTATGGCGACATGACCCCGTAGAATCGACAGGTCTATACTCTTTATTGTGACTGGCACGCCAAGGGCAGAGCTGGCCGCCTTTTCAACTCCGCTTTTAATCAGGCTGGTGCCGACAAGATAGAACGCAGCTATGATAACAACCAGTAAAATCACTATCGGTAGCACAACATAGTTCAGGACTACTTTTTTTGTTTTCATTTTTTGCTCTCCACAATTTTTATGTTTTTTTATCTTAAGCGGTTTTGCCTTTTATGTTCACATCATATTGTGTGTATGGCATCGTCAGTCCATTATTTTCAATGGCCAGTTTTAACTTTTCCGTTACATCAAAATATACGTCCCAATAATCAGCGGGTTTTACCCAGGGACGAACAACGAAATTTACGGAACTGTCGCCAAGCTCAGAAACGGCAACCGTTGGTGCTGGATTTTTTAGTATTCTTGTGTCGGCCTTGAGAACGCTTTCTATGACCTGTTTGGCCTTTTTCAGGTCGTCGTCGTATGAAACACCTATCGTCAGGTCGATTCTTCTTGTGTCGTTGGCCGTGAAGTTTTGAATTGTGCCGCTTGTTACCTGTGCGTTGGGAATTATAATGCGGACATTGTCGAGCGAGTTAATCACTGTTGTTAGTACCTGTATTTCCTGGACCGTTCCCTGGACTCCAGACACCTCCACAAAATCACCTACTTTAAATGGTTTGAAGATGACCATAAGTATGCCGGCAGCAAAGTTCGATAAAGACCCCTGCAATGCAAAAGCAATTGCCAGTGCCGCCGCGCCAAGCACAGCTATTGCGGCCGTTAGTTTTATCCCAATTCGGTCTAAAGCGGCGATAATCACGAATGCAAGCAGGGCGAAGTAGCTCATATGCTGGACGAATGTGACAAGAAGACGCTCGACTTTGGCCTTGGTCATCATCTGTGCAATAATCTTGGAAATCAGTTTTGATATCCAGCGGCCTATCACAAAGATAAGAATCGCAGCCAGCAGGTTCAAAGCGAAATCTGTTCCTCTTGTGGCGAGGAATTGTTGTATAGTATCTAAAATATGTTGCGGGTTTGTCTTTGATGCTTCTGTAGCGGTTTCTGCTGTTTGTGTTTCCTCTGCCGCGACAGGGCCGACCATTGCAAGAAAAACTCCAAATGCGGCAAGATAGTATTTAGTGCTGCTTTTATCTTTCATTTATGACCCTTTCCGCACAAAATTACCTTCTAGCTGTTGAGTTTAGGGTGATTTCTTTTTCTAAATTCTACCCAAAGCTGCTGGCGGTGCAAGAAGAAAGAGCATAAACTTGCCATAATAAAAAACCTTGTTAGTTCATTTCAGCGGCTTTTTTGCAGTATATTTCGGATGTCAGTCAGCAGAATCACCTCTTGTGACGGGATAGGCGGCTCTGAGGGCTTCACGGCCTCTTTCCTCTTCAAACTGTTGATTACCTTGACCACCATAAAGATTGCAAAGGCGATAATGACAAAGTCAATTACATTTTGAATGAACTTGCCGTAATTGAGTGTTACCGCTGCTTTAGCAGCTGCATCTGCTGTTGCCGGAACTGCCGCGTTTAGTGTTACGACCAGATTGCTGAAATCGATACCGCCAATAAGCAGTCCAATAGGGGGCATAATCACGTCGGCGACAAATGACGAGACGATTTTGCCGAACGCAGCCCCTATCACGATACCCACCGCCATATCCACAACATTACCCCTGACCGCAAATGCCTTAAATTCCTGCAACCATTTCATAGCCATATCCTTTCATTTTTTTATTGTATTAAGCCGTACTGGCAACGCCGCTTTCAATGGGAACGACTGCGGTAGCTTTCAGGCGGACCGAGATAACTCGGTTTGAGGCCGCCCATATTCACAACAATTTTCTCCAGTACGACACCAGGGTCAACCATCCACAGCTTCAGAGTGTGGTAACCTGCATCAGTTAGCGTATGAGTGCTTTTGACTTTGCGCATGTTGTTTCTTACCGCTTCCTGCCAGTCATTGTTTGAGTATGCTACGACGTAATCCTTCGACACAATGCTTATAATTTGCGGCGGCTGGTCGTCAAAAGAGACGGCATAACGCAGGTCCCTGTCGGGTACAAAATTCAATGTAGAACCGACAATTGCTTCTACTTCAATCTTGCCTGTATTGAATAGATACATTTTATATTCGAGGCATGGAGAGTTTGTCGGCGGTGTTACACTCTGTGCAGTAACCGGAAATATTGACATCGCAGACAAGGTCTGGCCGTATTCATCTATCTTTTCCCATCGCACTTCGCCGGCGTCGACCTTCTTTGTGTAATGCTCCGCTTCCATCGAAACGTAGCCATCGGCCTCAGCGAAACCATCTAAATTATCTTTTGTCGGCTCCGAGGGATTAAACGAATTAATTTTCACGTTCACCTCTGCAGCGGTGCCGGCAATCTTCACAAAGCCGTTTGTGCTGTCCTTATGTGCTTTGCTCCAGTCGATATTTACCCAGAGACGTTGTTCTTTATCAACCTTTCCTTTCGTTGAGCTAAGCACAATCCAGTCAGCGCTGGGTGTTGCCGAAAACTCGAATGAGGCTTGGCCTCGATTAAATACGTCAATGTATTGGCGCTGCTGACCGAATACACTGAATTGCGGCAAAGTCGGCTCACCTGAAGCGCCTGGCCAGGCGGAGGTAGAACCCTCGACCGAAATACCCATTCCCGCCTCGGCTGGAACACTAATCTCCTTAACTTCGGGCATATTATTTTTCTCTGGCGGCTTCCATTCTGTCCAGCCGATATGCACAGCGTCCATCATGTGGTTCCATTTGCCATGGGCCATCGTTTTGTTGTAATAATCTGACAATTTCGCGTCGGCCGCAAATATGGCACGGGCTTTTGCGGCAAGGTCGTTGGTGCTGGCACGTTTCTGCTCGGCGTATAACCGGTTTTGGCCGACGGTGATGTAAAGGTCGGTAACCTGGGAGCAGGCTTTTGTCGGGTAAAGTACAAGCTGGTAGAAAGCGTCTTTGGCGTTGTCGGGCAGGCCGTTATAGATTTGTTCAGCCTTTGTCGCAATCGCGTTAAAGTCGGCTGATACGGTATCTGCTTCGCGGTAATTGACAATGCTAAACGTGTTGGGGTCAAGCAGCTCGGACTTTCGTCTTGCATTATATTTGGTGTACTTGGAAATTATATCAGCAATTTCCGCGGCATGCTTTGGTCCAAATTCACGCTCAGCCCAGAGTTTCGTATATTCCGATATTTTATCCTTCGGCCATCTTTGCGGGT
>CAIYOL010000012.1 GCA_903927855.1 uncultured Planctomycetota bacterium | reverse complement strand
GGATTGATATTAATCAGGAAAAAAAGGCAAAAAATAAGCGTCGGGATAAAAGCAAGAGTGGTTTTTTTGCGTTTTACGATTCCAAATATGAGACCCAAAACACCTACTCCGCTCAAGGTATAACCCACGTTAAGAACAACCGGATTTGACAGATACTTTGTCCAGACTCCAAGAAGATCGGTGAATTTACCACCTGCAAAATCAAAATTTCGCCAGCCGAAAAGAAAGTTCTTTTGTATAAGAATATCGGCAGGGTCACCATAATCGCGGTTTCGTAAAAACGCCTCCTGGCTAAATAGGCGGTTGATATCCGAATTGGAAATTACAGCGGATTGATTGGCAACAGAATAAATATTGGGCAGGATCCAATACAAATTTAAAAACACGGCAGCAAAAACCAGAACCAAAAATCTTTTAATATTTGTCTTTCTGTCCGAAGAGATCAGGGAAAAAGCCGCCAAGAAGATAAAAATACCGGCAAAACTTACATACCAAAGTGTGGCTGCATAAGCCATCGGTGAAGATAAAATCAGGATTACCACCCAAAATATGAAGTTTAATTTACCTCCTTCCCGTATGTATCTAAGCCCCGAGAATGCAATCCACGGAATAAAAGCAAAGGCGGCAGGAAATATTTCAAAAGGAACGTAAAAATTCTGCAAGGTTCCAAGATTTAGAAGGTAAAAAAGTGCCCCCAAAAAAGCCGCCGGGGCATTAAAAAAAACGTATTTAAGAAAAAAATAGACACCCAAAGGACCTAAAATCAGACAAAGAAAAATATAAGAGTAGCGGAGGAAGGATGCCGGAAGAATGAAGGACTCAAGCCACAATAAGACAATCCTTGGAAAATCGGCCATGTGAGAATGGGCAGCAATTGCCCCTACTCCCTGCTCGGCCCTCCATACCCCTTCCCAGACGCGTCTGAAGGCCTCAGGGAAGTTGAATTCGGGGTGGAGCGAATCCCAGCCGATTAGATAGCTTCCTTGTGTGTAATTTCGAATACAAAGAAAAACTGCTATTGAGGTCAGAAAAAGAGGAAAAAAAATACTTAAAAACTTACCGATTTTGGGCATGGTTCCCTTCAGTTTAGTTTTCCTTTGGAGCTAACGCAATTGTTATATTCATTTTGCATCGGGTAAGTTACTGTTACCCCGCCGGGAAGTGTTTGAGAATACCTGTAGGTTTGGGCGCATTGGAAATCAAACTCGGCAGAGATTTCCTTAACACGCAGGGCGTAAAAACGGTTCATGCCATAGAGGCAAACCGCGGCTAAAGTCGCGGTTAAAATTATATAACCCAATAAAGTTCCTATTTGATTTTTCATTCGACTAAATCAACAAACAATTTTGTTAACTTAGTCGAACGGCCCTGCACAAATCTTTTTTAAAAATCACCCAAAGGTGAGAGATTGTGTGCAGAGCCGGATCGAGGCAAACATTTAATTATGGTCGGACCCACTGGCCGTAGTCGAGAAGTTCGAAATGGGAGAAATTAATCCCGATATCGGACCTATCCCAGACACGAGCCACGACGACATATGTGACCGTTTTGCAAAGACCGGAGTCTCCGCATTGGCCGCGAAGGTGGTTATCCGACGGGGACACAGGCTGGCTCAAGTTGTACAGGTAGTGGTTTCGCAAATCCGCGATACCTTTCCCGACGTCATAAGTCGACCCGCTTAAGTCCCACATGACACCGTAGCCAACGAATCCGCTGTCTACAAAGATCGCGCTTTGGTTACGGACGTTCCAGACCTCATCACTGTCAAGGAAATTGACAATGAGAAGCTCGACGGCACCACCATCAGGGTCCTTGATGCACCCCACAGCAGGATGACAAACTTGGTAGCCGGTGATTACACGCCAGTTGAATGCCTGAATATCATCAGCGCTCCAACCGTTTGGCGAGTCACTGGACCAGTTGTTGCCGTCATTGTAGCCTGCAATCGGCGTTGTCCAAGGAAGCTTTCCCTGATCTTGAAGTGCTTTGCAGCCGGGATTAAATTGGTCACCCTTGCTGTAGTCCTGCGGGAAGCAGTACCACGGGGTGACATCGACCGGTGCGGCCGGAACCTGAACTTTATAGCCATTCGGAAAGACAAAATCCGTCTTGACCAAACTCGCCACAGGTTCAAACCCGGAAAGTAAATCAGCCGGCACGCGCAGAGCATCAGGTACCGTGTATTCCAAAGTGCTTTGATAAGCAGTCATGTACGGATTTGCCAGTGTCGGCGCCTCCAATGCCTGCTTCACGGCTGTCAGGAATGCGGGGTCCTGCAGAAGAACTGTAGGGTCAGCATCCTTGCCGTCCTTGCCGGGTGCACCAGGGTCACCTTTGTCCCCTTTAATACTTTGTCCAGGGGTTCCGGGAATTCCTTGCGTACCAGCCGGGGCGGGGAAAACTCGCTGCCACAAATAGGATGCCCCTGCGATCAAAAATACCACCACAAACGGGATGACAATAGCCATCCACAACCGCAAACATTTCTCTCTCTTCGTAGCTGTCATTTCACACCTCCTTTTGTGTGTGCAAATGAACTTATTTTCTGGCGCCAGAAAATAAGTTCATTTGCACACACAAAAGGAGGTGT
>CAIYOL010000011.1 GCA_903927855.1 uncultured Planctomycetota bacterium | reverse complement strand
TTTGCCGCGGGCCGCCGGCTGGGGGTATCCTGAGCCATATACGAGGGACTTAATGATATGCTCACTCGGCATATTGACCACAGGGAATGAAAAATTACTCGAATCGCTGCGAAGAGTTCTTGAGGCGTTGGCTAGAAATCAGTCGGAGCTGGGGCATATTCCATCTTTAGCGAACGACCCCGAGGACCGTGGCGCCAGTGATACGACGCCGCTGTTTCTTATGGCCGCCGGTCTTTATCGAATGGTTACAGGGGAAAAAGATTTTATTGAGGAGGCAGTCCAAAAATCTTTGACGTGGCTGAGGTATCAAAGCCCGCCGAATCGATGCCTTGTAGCGCAGCAGCCGACCAGCGACTGGCGAGATGAGCAGTGGGTACTGGGATACGGTCTATATGTCAACACTATTGTCTATATAGACTTGTGCCTTTTCGAGCAGCACGAGCGTGCGGCTGAGGCGAAGGAGGCAATGGAAAGATTTGCCATCAGGGGCGAGAGACAGGAGAGACACGTTCATGAAGGTCTGGTGCTGAGGCGCAAGCCATATTACGCGATGTGGTCGTACAAGGTTTACCGGAGCGAGCGGTTCGACCTTTTGGGCAACAGCATAGCAATCCTGAGCGGGATAGCGTCGCCGTCGAGGGCGAGAAAGCTTGTTTCGTGGATAGAAAAGGAATCGGAGGCGTTGAGGGCGAATGGAGAGCTTGCAGTAGATTTGCCGCCGAATTTGTTTCCGTACATCCGTCGGGGCGATCCGGACTGGATGCCTCGATATGAGAAGTATAATCAGCCTGGCGAGTATCATAACGGTGGGATTTGGCCTTTCGTTTGCGGGTTTTATATAGCGGCACTGGTGGCTGCCGAGAAATACAAGCTTGCGGAAGAGAGACTTATTGCTTTGACCGAGCTTGTTCAGGCGGCGCACAAGGCGGATGTTGAGTTCGGGTTTAATGAGTGGCACCGCGCGCAGGACGGCAGGCCGAGGGGGCAAGACTGGCAAAGCTGGTCGGCGGCGATGTATCTTTATGCAGCTAAATGTGTTGAAGAACAAAGGACGCCTTTCTTCGAAGATATGAGACGAAACTACGGTCAGGCTGATTAAAAGAAGGATTAGGAAAGCTTCGTTTGGGATGACAATGGGGTGGTAAGTAATTTTGCAGAAAAGAGGGATGGGTAGCCGATATAAAGTTCGTGGTTTAGGAGCGAGTGTCTGGATTAATAAGAGTTTTTTTATCGGACTTGGGATGTTGAAAGAGAAGAAAAACTCATACGAAGTGGCGTTAGAATGTTTTGGGATTGCTGCGGCACTGGTGCTTTTGTGCAGCTGCGTCAGTTTCAACATAGGTGATTGGCCGAGCAGGTTCGTGTGGCCTAATAACAATCCGCCGGCTAACTGGTGCGGCGTGGCGGGGGCTTTTTCTGCATATTATTTGATGTATTACATCGGGCCGGGGGTGTTTGTAATATTGGTTTCGGTAATTTGTCTTCTATTGGCGAAATTGGCACACCAGACTGTAGGGCAGGGAATTTTGCGAGCGATTGGACTGATACTGGTGACCGCGGCGGCTTCGAGCAGTTTTTATATTCTACGGCCTTACAGCGTTTTTAGTTTTCCGATGGGTTCCGGGGGAGTTCTCGGGGTCGGAGCAGCGGAATTTTTACGGAGCCATTTTGCCCTGCTTGGAACATTCATACTGGTTATGGCCACGTGGGTCGTCGGGATTATTCTTTTGGCTGATACTTTTATGGTGGCGATATTAGGAGGGATGGGTTTCGCACTTGGAAGAATGGTCGGCGCGGCATCTCCGGTGTGGTTGGCGGCGAGGCAACAGTCGCAGGTGCTAAGCGAGATATGGCAGAAATTAAGCGAGCGGCAAAGACGGTTTTCGTCAGAGGCGGGGGAAGTACAAGAAGAAGTGCAATTTGAAAGTGACTATGAAGAAGACAAGGGGGAGACATCGGTCGGCGCTGCTGAGACGGCAGAGCCGAGACAATTGAGACTGACATTGCCGCAGGCGCACAGGCCGACTAAGACATACGTGCCAACGAGCTATGAGGATTATAGGCTGCCTCCGCTGGAGCTGCTGAGCGAGCCGGAGCACAGTTTTGCTTCGATACAGGAGAAGATTATCAAGGCCAAGGCGAATGCGCTGGAGAAGCTGCTGACGGAGTTTAATGTTAACGCTCGCGTGGTGGCGGCGGATACCGGGCCTGTAATAACGATGTTCGAGCTTGAGCTTGCAGCGGGAGTGAAGGTCAGCCAAATCAGCACGCTTTCGAACGATATGGCGCGTGCTCTGGGGGTTGGCGCGGTTCGCGTTGTAGCACCACTGCCGGGCAAGCATACGATAGGGATTGAGGTGCCGAACAGCGAGAAAGAAAAAGTGCGCATTAAAGACCTGATGCAATTGGCCGGGGACAAGCCGCAGGAGATGGAGATACCGCTATTCTTAGGGAAAGATTCGTCCGGCGAAGCGCTTGTTTCGGACCTGACGACGATGCC
>CAIYOL010000010.1 GCA_903927855.1 uncultured Planctomycetota bacterium | reverse complement strand
GCATGGTTATTTTTTTATATGCTGGAATGTTTTCCATCTCATATGCCGATATAACCAGGATTTCATCGATGCCTTTCTCTTTAAATAACCGTATCAAACTGTCTATCTCATCCGTGTTTTCCTCAGCACGATAGATGGCCTTTTTGGTGAAACTAATACCAAGTTCCTGCGGGACGAACCATCCTACAGCTATGATGTGCTTTTCTCTCCTTTGGAGGACGAACGTGTTAAGTCTTGCATTGAAGGATTGGCGAACGTAAAGTAAATGAAGCGAACATATTTGCGAGAGAAGCGATATCAGAATAAGCAGGACTACAGCAGCGTATTTGGCAATATGGGTTCCCTTCATGTGAAGAAATATGGATAGATTCCGCCCCGCGAGTATTGAGAGAAAGGCGTATATGGGTAGAAGCAGCCGGCATCCCCAGTTCATTCCTGTGACATTAATTTTCGGACAGAGCAGAAGATATGGTAATATATAACACACCATAGAAATCCACAGAATTCTTACGCCGTCAGAGTATCTGTTGCTGCCTTCTTGCTTGTTTCTGAATAGGCCGATTATTAGCAGCGGCGATGCGGCGAAAAACCCATTGGCATTAAAGAGGGATTGCATAAGATTTCCCGCACACATTAACCCCGCGAGGTTTACGACTCCGCAAACCAGGCCCCAAACAGAACCTATTGCAAAAGCTAAGCTGTATCCTTTCTTGCTCAATCGCGGATTTGTAACTAACAGTATTACAAATGGTAATCCAATTAGAATCGAAAGCCAACGCATTGGATGTATGTTAAAAAGTAATGTGCGTATTACTGTCCATCTGTCGGAGAGGTATGATGCAGGACCGCCTTCAAATAAATGCACTGTATTGATGTGGATACCGAGGAGATTTCCAAACACCAAGATATTGAACAGCCAAAGAGGAATCTGTGAAGCCAGCAGTACGCCGGCAAATAAAAATAAGCCTTTCTTCCTGAATCCTCTTGGAGACGAAAAAATAACGAAAACGATAGAGAAAACAAAAAGATATAGCTCGTCCCTCAAATATATAGACAGGCCGCATAGAATACCGCTGAAAACGATATATTTCAGTTTGCCATGTGACCGGTAGCAAAAAGCGAAATATAAACTTGAAACGCATAACGCAATAGCCGGTAAGTGTTCCCAAAACGTTAAACTGTAAAACCAGATTGGAGTACATATTGCAGCAATGACCACCGAAAATATTGAGGCAGTTTTATCATTATTGCTTAGTAAGCTTGATAGGCCCCAAACCGCCGGAAGGAGAAAAAATGCGCTGATTAAGGAGATAAGATACAGGCCGTGGAATCCTAAAAGATAATAAGCTGCGGCGGATATTAAAGCGAACGCATACGAAAAGCTTCCATACAATGCGCCGTTTATTTTATACGCAAACGGAGGCTGAATGGGGTTGTATTTCAATTCCGGGTCGAACTCTTTGCCCGGTAAGTGAATATCATAAGCCAGGAATTTGTTAATAATAATACTTTCAGCCTGTATAAATTTAAGGCCGTTGTCATTTGACCAGAAGCCGTTCTTGGGGATTATAAGGTAAGAAATAAGGTAGATGCAGAATAGCAGGGTGAGGCATAGTATTTTGGCCTTCTTATAAGTTCGCGTAGAATTGATTTCCATACCAAATCCTCAATGCGCTCGCCCCGGGCTGTTCGGCGCATAACTAATCACTGGCTCGTTTTTCCGCTGCGTGGCACGAAATATGTCGTCGAACATCTCTGCTTCCTTAACACAAGGAATCTGGAGTCTCGGACGTTGTGAAATATCATATGTGTATTTGCCTAAAAATCAATTCTCAGCCTTCTTACAAAGCTGAGCCTTTGAATCTGTGCCATCCGTGAAATCCGTGATTAAAAACTCTGCGAAGCAGTTCCACAATTTTGCATTTTACATTTTGATTTTTCACCCTTTTCTGCACCTTTTTTTATCACTTTTGGTATTGTTTTTGACAAGTTTTGCCGCTGTTTTGCCTCAATTTGCATACGTTTAGCCATAGTTTTAACACATTTCCAAACTTTCGAATTTTCGACTTAACTTGTTATTTGAAATGTAGTTGCGCAAATTTCCTCGCCGCATCAGCTAACAAACTTTTTGTATTTGCAATCGCGTAATTTAGGTTCATCGTCTTATCTGAGAGTCCAATTGCATCTGTAATTCCCAAATCCCGCCACTGCTTTTCTGATAAATCAACTCTTCCGGCGATTACGCAAACCTTTGCCCTGCTTAGCTTTGCAGCTTTTGTTACGCCGGATACGACTTTGCCCCGCAGTGATTGTGAATCGAATCGTCCCTCGCCTGTGATGACCCAGTCCGCATCGCTGATTTCTTTGGCTAACCCGCTCTCCCGTATAATTGTCTCTACGCCGCTGACTAACTTTGCACCCATAAATGCAATTGCACCGGCGGATAGTCCTCCGGCAGCGCCGCTTCCGGGAATTTTGTCTATTTCTATTCCTAATTGCTGTTTAACGACCTCAGCTAAATGATTTAAGCCCGCCTCGAGCTGCTCGACCATTTTAGGAGTAGCGCCTTTTTGTGGTCCAAATACCATGGCGGCCCCATCTTTGCCCACAAGGGGATTGTCAACGTCACAGAGGACTTGAATTTCAGGCAAATCTATTTTCCCGGGCCTGATTATCTGAGCAATGTCCTCCAACTGTCCGCCGCCAAAACCGACCTCTTTGCCGTTTGAATCCAGAAATTTCCATCCGAGAGCCTGTGCTGCGCCGACTCCGCCATCAACTGTTGCGCTTCCGCCGACCGCCAATAGAATCTTGTCAGTGCCATAGTTAGCAGCCGCCCGGATAAGCTGGCCTGTCCCGAATGTGGTTGTTTTGAGGGGATTGAACTGTTTCGGGCTCAATAATTCCAGGCCGCTTGCCTTTGCCATTTCTACTAAAGCGACCTTTGTATCGAGGAAAAGAGCGAACCCTGCTTTGACTTTCATCTCCGGCAGCGGGCTCATAGTTTGGACTTTAATCCACTTTCCTCTGCGTGTGGCCATCATTGCTTCTGCCGTACCTTCTCCGCCGTCAGCCATTGGGATACTGACAATAGTAAGTTCAGGATTAATAGACAGTAACGTGTCTCTGATAATCTTACAGGCAGAAAGTGCGCTTATACTTGACTTAAATGAATCCGTTGCAACTATTATCTTCAATTTATTTATTCTCCACGGAATACAGGATTTAACATAACAGGAATGTCATTTGAAAACAAGCTGATATGGATTGAGAATTTGTAAGGATTAAGGCGTTTAATATAGCAGCCTATAAAAATCGGGGCGACAGGACTTGAACCTGCGACCCCTTGCACCCCATGCAAGTGCGCTAGCCAAACTGCGCCACGCCCCGTATAAACAACAGTAGTTTAGCACAAATGGAGAGATTTTCAAATATATAAAATGAAAAATATCCTTCGGTCTTTACCGCTGCACTGCCATTTTTACAGCGGCTAATAGCTCTTGGCCGGTGCGGTTTTGGTATTCGGATTTGCCGAATAGCTGGTGTCTGTCTAAAATCTGCGGTTTGTAATCATAATATTTTTGCACTGCTTCGAGTCCGCCTTCGGCAGCACCGGCTGTTTTGTAGCCGCCATCTAAAAGCCAGACGCTTATTTCGTCATCATACTCAGCAGGGTAAATCAGAGCGGTGACAAATTTTTCCTCGGAGTATTCAGCCAGATGCACTCTGGCCCGGCAGGGCGGCGCAGTTTTGACCGCTAAATTAACCAGCACTTTGAAATCCTGCTTAGCAGTTTTGTGGTCGTCTGAGTAGAAGAACATCCCTGTCTCAAGCTGAAAAATCTCTGCTCGCATACCTTTTAGTTCAAGTTTGCCATCGGGATATGCTTTGTGTATTTTGTAGGCCTTGCAATCCTTGTATTTCTCACTTTCGAAAAGTTCAGCGACTTCCTCAGCGGTAAAGCCGACGCCGCAATGGTCGCCGAAGTCGAAAGCATACAGGCCGACATATTTTTCGCTATTTTTAAGTTCCGGCAATTTCATAGTCTTATTTTAACCACAGATTCCACAAATTGCACGGATTTTTTTAGTGCAGAAAAAATCCAATCTTGACACAACCGAAAATGGCTTTAAAATACGTGGCAAAAACAGGAGGTAATAAAATGTGTAAATTCGGCAATAAGATACTTATTATGTTTTGCGTTGTATTCCCATTATTACTTACGACGTCTTGTGCACCTACTCTGGCGAACCGAGTCGAAGCGTTCCAAAAAGCCGTCAACAGTCACAATGTTGAAAAGACGATGTCATTCTATGCGGATGATGTCAGATTTGAGATAGTTGGAACGCCGATGGTCATAGAAGGTAAAGAGGAATTGCGTAAAGCAATTGAAGAGATGTGCATACTGAACGTTAACTTCTCATTTACTGATATCAAAGCCGATGGAAATACAGTAACTTATAAGGTTAAAGAACAAAGCGACTGGCTGAAAGCTGCGGGGATAGACGCGCTATATTATGAATACGACCAAACAACCTTTGATAACGGATTAATAAAGAAAGAGATTGCAAAACCGACACAGAAAAGCACGGAAATTATGGATGAGTTTCAGGAGTCCTTTGAAAAGTGGGCATCTGAAAAACAAGGTCAGGAATGGACTAAGTTGAAATCCGAAGGTGTTACCAAAGAAAATGTTGGTAAGTGGCTGGCTATAATACGGCAGTGGAAGGAAAGTAAATAGGCCTTTTAGCGTCTATTTTAAGACTTTTATTTTTGCAAATTTTCGTTTTCCGACCTGGATAATCATACCATCGACGGGTGTGACAAGAACGTTGGGGTCGTCGATTTTCTTTTTGTCAATCTCAACCGCACCTTGTTTTATCATTCTTTTTGCTTCACTGCCGGAGGGCACAAGCTTGCATGTAACCAGCAGTTTACTTGCCATAATCGGCTCAGCGGACATTTCGACTTCCGGCATATCGTCAGGCAATTGGCCCTGGGCGAAGACCTTGTCAAACTCGGCAGCGGCGGCATCAGCGGTTTTTTCGTTATAGAGTTGCGTTATGATTGTTTTAGCCAGAAGGACTTTGGCCTCTTTCGGATGTGTTTTCTCAGAGTTGACAAGCTCGGTTATCTTCTCGGCTGGCAGGGCGGTCAAAAGCGTGAAATAATTTTCCATCCTATCATCGGAGATACTCATAATCTTGCCGAACATATCGTTTGGCTCATCGGTTACTCCGATGTAATTACCCTTTGATTTGCTCATTTTTTCTTTGCCGTCGAGGCCGACGAGAATCGGCACAGTAATTACAATCTGCGGCTGCTGTCCATACGCTCGTTGAATGTCCCGGCCGACAAGATTGTTGAATGTCTGGTCTGTGCCGCCTAATTCGACATCGCTTTTGACCACTACGGAGTCATATCCCTGCATCAAAGGATAGATAAATTCGTGGGTGTAAACGTCTATGTCGTTCTGCAGCCGCAGCTTGAAACTGTCCCTTTGAAGCATCTGTGCAACGGTCTTTTTCGCAGCAAGCTGTATAAGTTCCATTAAGCTCATTTTTTCGAGCCATTCGCTGTTATGTTTTACTTCGAGTTTATCTTTTGAAGTGTCGAGGATTTTCCCTGCCTGTGCGAGATAGGTTTTTGCGTTTTCTTCAATTTGCTCGGGTGACAGCATCGGCCTTGTTGTATTTTGCCCGGTCGGGTCACCGATTCGTGCGGTGTAATCGCCGATGATAAGAACTGCCTTGTGGCCGAGGTTCTGGAACTGCCGCATCTTTCGAAGCACCACCGTATGGCCGAGGTGTATATCGGGGCTGGTCGGGTCCAGGCCGAGCTTGATGCGAAGCTGCTTTCCTGTTTTGGCAGCATCGGCGAGTTTTTTGGCCAATTCGTCCTCGGTGAAAATCTCGACCGTGCCTCGCTTTAGAAGTTTAATCTGTTCTGCAATTGTCTCTGCCATAGATTTTTCTTTGTAGAATAAGAATTTCTAAACAGCGTGATTATAAAGTAAGAATTGAAAATAAGCAAGGGCCGTTCAATAGCCGCATTTAACCCTGCGTTTTATCCGGGTTTGCCTTTTTTTGTTTCATGTATGAAGCTGCCGCAAAAGCATAAGCAATAGCCGCGGCAATAAAGAAAACAACACACAGTATTTCTACCTGTTTTTGGCTTATCAGTTGCCATAATGGGTTTACCCTGCTTGGCCAGAATATTCGCACATCCGGGTGGTAAATGGCGTCAAGAACAACGTGAAGCCAGACGCCAAGAATGCCGGATACAGCCATTTTCCAAAAGCTGGTTTGGTAAGGTATGTGAAGCATTTGCATTATCTTTTCAAAGAAATGCCGCAGCGGATGTGCTGCGATACCCCAGATGGCGCCAACTGCCGCACCCCCCAAGAGGGTGTGGGCAAGCCAATGGTGATGATTAAGCAAAACTTCGGCATCGACGACGATGTTAGCGAGGACCAATACGGGAACATCGAGCCACTTTCTAAAAGTAAGCCCGAAAAATGCGCTTGGCCCCAAATGATATAGAGGAAACGGCATTTGTATCCCAGTTTAAAAGATAACAATGGCTATACGCTGCTTAAGTATTTATTGTTCTGCAGATAGTTTTGAACGTAGTCTTTTGTTGCGTCTTCGAGGGAAGTTATTTGCTTTTTGTAGCCGGCTTTGCGGAGCTTGGTTATGTCGGCCTGTGTGAAGTATTGATACTGATTGCGAATTGAATCGGGCATTTCGATATATTTGATGTTTGGCTTTCTACCCATTGCGGCAAAGACCGCTTTTGCAAGGTCGTTCCACGTGCGGGCTTTGCCGGCACCGAGGTTAAACAGACCCTTTATTTTCGAGTTGTCATAAAAGAATAGCGTCATATCGACGGCATCTTTTATGTAAAGAAAATCCCTTTTGTATTCGCCATCGGCGTAATCGGGATTATGGGATTTGAAGAGGCGGACTTCGCCGGTATCTCGAATTTGTTCGAAGGCCTTTAGGACAAAGCTTCGCATATTGCCCTTGTGGTATTCATTCGGGCCGAAGACGTTGAAGTATTTTAAGCTGACGATTTTTTTCAGTAAGCCCTTTTCTCGTGCCCACAGGTCGAAAAGCTGTTTGGAATTACCGTAAAGATTCAAAGGCCGGAGTTGCTCGATTTTTGCTTCGTCGTCGGAAAAGCCCTTTGAGCCATCGCCGTAGGTGGCGGCGCTCGATGCGTGGATAAGGCGAACGTTAGCGTCGGTTGCCCACTGGGTCAACAGCATGGAGTATTGGTAGTTGTTTTTTTTAAGGTATTCAGCGTCTGTTTCGGTTGTATCGGAACAGGCGCCCATATGAAAAACCGCTTCGATATTCGTGCTGATTCTTTTCTCGGTAACTATTTTAAGGAAGTCGGTTTTCTCCGCATAGTCAGCGAAGGATAAATTCGCGAGATTTTTACACTTATCTTTACCGTTCTCGTCAACTACTAAGATATCGGTAATGCCTCTTTTGTTTAGTGCGGCAATTAGTGCTGAGCCGATAAAGCCGGCTCCGCCGGTAACTATTATCATGTACAAATCCCTTATGTCAGCCGTTTAGTTTTTGTAAGCTTAATTTGGCATCTCGATTGTGTCAATGTTTAATGGATTTAAAGCGCATAAAAAAACCGCCCAGTTCTGGGCGGTTAAAAAAGTGAAAAGGTTTAAAATGTTCCTAACACATAGTAATATAACTGACAATTGCGAGAATTAAAATCCGTTTTTTTGTGAAAGTAAACGGAAGCCAGATTTTGTGATAAAACTTGTTCATCCCCCACCTTGGGAAAATAGAACCATCAAATAATTATTTTATTACAATATTATTATACCCTAAAAGCGGTGAGGAAAGCAAGGAAAATCGTCTTGCACCAAACGTAACTTCTTGCTAATAAGATAGTTACACTCAACAGGCCCACCATTTTTTTGAGCGATGCATGTACGAAAGAGCCAGCCGAAACTGCCCGATTTGAAGGATCCGTTAGGCCAATTTGCTGACTGCTTCTGTGATAAATTTACCAATGGGCAAATGTTGCGGGCAGTGGGCTTCTGCAAGGCTGTAATTGATACTGAGCAGTTTGTTTCTTACATTGCCGGGAATTTGAGCAAAAAGCTCTCTTGCTTCCTGCCGCTGGCCGTAACTATTGTAATACATCAAGTACCGCATAATTTCACTGGTATATGGCATGTCCGGCAGCGCTGCGTCACAGATGTGCGCACAGCCGGCGCAATAACCGCT
>CAIYOL010000009.1 GCA_903927855.1 uncultured Planctomycetota bacterium | reverse complement strand
GGTTATAGATGCTCAATGTCTGTGTGCAGCCCGGAAACATGCATTTCCTGTCATTAGCTGAGGTCTTTAGTTTTTTTCTCATAGCTACTCCCCTAAATAGATCGCCAAACAAAAAAACTGCAAAGGTTAGTTGTCTTCCCTTGCAGCTAAAGATTTTCTAATCTTCTGTGTTTTTATCAATTATACCGCGTTATTGCGCCTTGTCAAACAATCTTTCCTTTTATTCTCTTTAATTTAATCGTTTGCTTATCTTGAGCGGATATGGTAGCATCAAGGTTTCGAGCGGATACGTAAGTTGGAACGAAATTGGACAATATCCTCCCTCCGTCACGGGTATTGATTGAAAACCGGCAAATTCCGGCAACCTTTTTCTCTAAAGAAAGGCAGTACAGAATGAACCTTTATGTAGGAAACTTATTGTTTGACGTCACCGAAAGCGAATTGAAAGAGCTGTTCGAACCGTTCGGTCAAGTCACAGAAATCCGGCTGATTATGGATAAGTTCAGCGGCAAATCCAAGGGCTTCGGATTCATCGAAATGCCCTCAAAAGACGAAGCACAAAAAGCTATCGAAGCGCTGAACGGCAAAGACGTCAAAGGTCGCCCTATGACTGTCAACGAGGCTAAACCCAAGGTCGAGCGTGGCGGTAGGGGCGGCTACGGCGGCGGTGGTGGCGGACGCGGAAGAGGCGGCTTCGGCGGTGGCGGAGGCAGAGGCGGGCGTGAAAGAGGCGGCTTCGGCGGAAGAGAAAACCGTGGTTTCGGCGCAAGAGACCGCTACTGACCTTTGGCTGCACAGAACTCAACTTAACATCGGCTGGATTGCTTTTACCTCCGTTCCTGTCCAGACTGGTCTCTGGCCGAAGGCGAAAGATTAGATAAAGGAGACTTAGTATGCTTCTGATGAGCACGGGAATTTGGATTGTTATTGGCATGGTTGTTGCCGCTGTGGCTGTAGTTGTTGGAACTAAGGTAAAAGACAGATATTATTAAAAAAGGCGGGGACGCATTTCATTAACTCAGGGGTAGATGATATGACGGAACCTCAGCAGCAGGGACAAACCGCAGGTTTAACGCCGGAGGTGCTCAAAAGCGCCTTAAAGGCGTTCAAGAAACGGCTTAAACTCACCGCACTTGATGACGATTCGCGCCTTGGACGAGGCGCGCTTTCGGGCGGCTCTACGGGCGTTTTCGCCATAAAGCCGCCAAGCCAGTTTCCGCAGGAGGTCTGGAACGAATTGTGCAGGCAGGGAAGACTCCGCGACACAGGCCACGGCTTGTATGAACTGGTAAAACCTTCTTAAACTGCCAACGCAGCGCAAAATAAAAAGGGCCTCGACACAAGTCGAGGCCCTTTGGTTTTTTCGGCATCTTGCTATTGGATTAGCCGGGGATTACGTTCGTCGCGCATGGGCCTTTTTTGCCCTCTCCGACCTCGAAATCAACCTTTTGGCCTTCATCAAGATTGGCATAACCTGTGCCCTTGATTTCCGAGTGATGAACGAACAAATCTTCACCGCCGCCATCAGGACTGATAAATCCATAACCTTTACTGCTGTTAAACCATTTTACTGTACCTGTACTCACTAAAAACTCCTTTGGCCTTCAATTGGCCGTAAAATCTGCCTCTCGTATTGTTTAAGAGAATATTCCTGAGAGACGTGAGAATAAACCCAACTGAAAAATTACTATACCAGTCTACCAGCAGGAATGCAATAAAAATAAAAAATAATTATCGCATCGCTTCTCGAAGCGTAGCGAAGACCCCAGAATGTCTTTATCTGGGGTCCAGTATTCCTCAAGCCCCCAACTTTATGTTGGGGGTTTATTTCCTTTATGGTTCGCGGGTTCTCCCTTCAACGCCTGTTGTTTAGGCGTTTGTATTTAGCCCAGGGTTTCACCCTGGGTTGCAGGCGTGAGGTCCGCTTCTTCCTTACCTACTTCGAGGGAGTATATCTTTTGTCTTGAAATAAACGATTGCTTCTTTGCCTCTTTCCTACCCTTCACACTTTCTTACAGAACTAAACCGGCCAGCCGGACTTTTCGCTACTTCTTTTTGCTCTTTGCTTTTTTCTTTTTTGGCTTGGCTTTACTGCCGCTTCTGCATCCACATGTATTACACATCTTATTGTCCTTTCAATATTTATGTTATTCTTCTTCTACTTCCTTCTTTTTCCCGTATTGTGCGATAATCTGCTGCTGGACATTGCCCGGCACAACCTCATATCTGCTCAGCGTCATCGAATAGCTGCCCCGTCCGCCGGTAACGCTTTTTAACTGGCTGTTATACTGCGTAACCTCGGAAAGCGGCACCTGGGCCTTAATGACGATGAAATTTCCCGCGAGCATATCCTGGCCTATTACTCTTCCTCTTTTTGAGGACAAATCGCCGGTGATATCGCCTATATGCTCGGCTGGGATGGTAACTTCGATATTGACAATCGGCTCAAGCAAAACAGGCTTTGCCTTGGCAACAGCGTCCATGAAAGCGCCTTTGCCGGCAGCTCTAAACGCAACTTCCTTTGAGTCAACAGGGTGGTATTTGCCGTCGGTGATGGAGACTTTTATGTCCTGCATCGGGAAGCCGGCGACGACGCCCCTCTGCATTACATCGACGACGCCTTTGAGGACTGCAGGCTCAAACTGGCCTGGAATCGAGGCGCCGAAGATGTCCCAGCTATACTCCAGAGACGGGTCTGAGCCTCGCGGGGCCGGCTCAACAGTCAGATAAACCTCGCCGAACTGACCTGCGCCGCCTGTCTGCTTTTTATGGCGGTAATGCCCTTCGGCCTTTGTGGAGATTGTCTCGCGGTAAGGAATCTTGGGCTCTTTCGCGGTTACGGTGAGTTTGAAGCGTTTTTCCAGTTTCTCGAGCATTATGCGGAGGTGGAGGTCGCCGAGGCCGCTGGCAACCAATTCATTTGTCTGCTGGTCGCGTGTAACCTTAAGGCAGGGGTCTTCCTCGCATAGTTTTTCAAGTGCGGAGCTGATTCTTTGCTCGTCGCCTTTCGCGGCCAGGACAAGGGCCAGCGAGAACATCGGCTCAGGCACGGCAGGGGTGGTGAATTTCCCTGCGACTTTGCCATCGTGAATGAGGTCGCCGATTTTGAAGTCCTCGGTTTTAGCGAACGCTACGATGTCGCCTGCCTGACCAATATCGATTTCCTTGTTTTCGCCTCCCTGCGGCTTTAAGATATGGCCGGCACGCATACCCTTTTTCTCGTCATTGCGGATAAGATTAGTGTCCGATTTAACTGTGCCGCTGAAGATGCGGACGGCGGAGTACTTCATATTTGAGCGCGGGTCAAAACCGATGCGAAATACCAATCCAGCCAATGGAGCCGCGGGGTCAGGCTTGAGGTTTGTTACGTTTTCACCGTTTTTAAGCTGAGCAGGGGGGGCCTCAAGCGGCGAGGGCGTGTATTTTGCAACAAAATCGAGAAGCTCGGTCACTCCAACTTCTTTGCGGGCGTTGGTGAAAAGTATCGGCATAATTGTTCCGGCCTTGAGGGCCTTTACGAAAACGGAAGCTACTTTTTCGGCGGAGATTTCGCCGCCTTCGAGATAGGTTTCCATAAGCTGGTCGTCGGCTTCT
>CAIYOL010000008.1 GCA_903927855.1 uncultured Planctomycetota bacterium | reverse complement strand
GGGACATAGTTTTTGCTTTATGCTCTTTATCAATTGTGCCCCGTTTCCGCCCGGCATATCCGTTCGGCCGACCGAATCGGCAAACAAAGTATCACCTACAAAAATAATTCCCTCATCTTTTGAGTACAGGCAAATACTACCCGGCGTGTGGCCAGGAGTGTGAAGGACTTCCAGCTTTATATTTGCCTGCTCGATTACGTCCCCTTCCTCTATGGGAAAATCAGCGTGCTCGGGGCTAAACGATACACCCGCTATAGATGAGAGATTATCTTTTTCCCCGGTGAGCATTCCGGCATCGAGCTTATGGATGTAAACCTTTATGTGTGGGAACCGGCCTCGTAATTCGACCAGGCCGGTAACGTGGTCTACGTGGCCGTGTGTGAGAACCGCAGCAACCGGATTTAAATTATGCCGCTGGAGAAAATCGACAAGCTCACCGGCATCCAAACCTGTATCAATAATCAGGCAGTCTTTGGCTGCTTTGCTTTCACGCAGGACGAAGCAATTGGTTTGATACGCACCGAGAATAAGGGAGTCGATTTTCATTCAACTGTTCTCCTAAAGACAGAGCAGGTTAACAGAGATAACATTGCCGGTCAATAATCTTTGGACTTGCCGGATAATTCTAAGTTTGTTACTATACCAGTCCTGTATAGTTGGATTTTTGTGTAGCAGTAATTAAAATTCGTATTTTAATTTACGGTAGGTTGCCTATCTTTCCGATTAAAATTAGGCGACGTAAGCAACAGTTTTACGGTGTCCCTTGATATTTCGGGGCTAAAGCGATGGCCGAGCTTTCACAGCAACAAAAGGCGTACGAGCTTTTCAGAAGGTATGAAGGTAATCCCATACTAACGCCGGAAAGCTGGCCTTATCCGGTAAATGCGGTCTTTAATCCCGGAGCAGTTAAGTTAAATACAGAGATACTGCTGTTGGTCCGTGTTGAGGATATGCGAGGTTTTTCACATTTGACCGTGGCACGCAGCGCCGATGGGTTAACCGACTGGGAAATTGACCCTGCACCGACTCTGGAGGCCGACCAAAGTTCCCGGGAGGAAAAGTGGGGGCTGGAGGACCCTCGTATTATTTGGCTCGAAGAACAAAAGCAGTTTGGCATTACATATACTTCTTTCAGCGAAGGCGGCCCTGTGGTTTCGCTGGCGATTACCAAAAACTTCAGGACCTTTGCCCGTCTCGGTGCTCTTTTGCCGCCTGAAGATAAAGATGCCTGTTTGCTTCCTCGCAGAATCAAAGGACGATTTGCATTAATTCATAGACCGATTGTCCGCGGTGAAGCGCATATGTGGATTAGTTTCTCTCCCGATTTGAAGCACTGGGGCGACCATAGGCTGCTGATTCCAACACGGTCTGCTTACTGGGATTGTCACAGAGTAGGTCTTGCGTGTCAACCCATAGAAACACCGCAGGGCTGGATGTTGTTCTATCACGGCGTCCGCAGCACCACCGCAGGACAAATATACCGTGTCGGGCTGGCACTGCTGGATTTGGAAGAGCCGTGGAGAGTTCGGCGTCGGAGTGATGAATGGGTTCTGGGACCGCGTGAGATTTATGAACGCATCGGCGATGTAGGCGGGGTGGTGTTTCCTACCGGTGCTATTGTTCACAAAGAAACGAATCAGCTTAATCTCTATTATGGAGCAGCTGATAGCACTGTTGCTGTTGCCACAGCTAATTTGAGCGATTGCATTGATTATATTATGTCCTGTCCGGAAACGGAGGAATGATCCTTTTTTAAGGTGTTGGTGTCAGCCATATTATTATCATTTTTTTTGTCCTATTATTTTGTTACAACCACCAAACCGATTTTACTTTTCACTATCGTTCCTTCTGCTTTTACTTTGCCAAATGACACTATTCCTAAAGCCAATGTTTTTGTAAG
>CAIYOL010000007.1 GCA_903927855.1 uncultured Planctomycetota bacterium | reverse complement strand
TGATGCAGGCGATTCGAGACAAGGCATCGGATATTCACTTTGAGCCGTTTGAAAATGAGTACAAGATGCGATACCGCATCGACGGCGTACTGTATGAAATGATTCCACCGCCCAAGCACATTGCAGCGGCGCTTAGCTCGCGTATAAAGGTCATGGCCAATCTGGATATAGCGGAGCGTCGGTTTCCGCAGGACGGGCGAATATCGCTGACAGTACAGGGTAATCCGATAGATTTGCGAGTAAGCGTACTGCCGACAATGTTCGGTGAGAGCGTGGTGCTGCGTGTTCTGGACAGGTCGCAGATGAATCTGGACGTGGAAAAGATAGGTTTGAGGCAGGAAGACCTTAAGGCGGTTCGACAGCTTATTCACAAGCCAAACGGTATAGTAATCGTAACAGGCCCTACCGGCAGCGGTAAAACCACCACACTTTATTCCTGCCTGAGCGAGCTTAATGACATAGAAAGCAAACTAATCACCACAGAAGACCCTGTGGAATATGATATTGACGGGATTATCCAGGTACAGATGAAGCCGGACATAGGGCTGACGTTTGCAAAGTGCCTGCGGTCGATTCTTCGTCAGGACCCCGATATTATAATGGTCGGCGAAGTTCGAGACCTTGAAACGGCGGAAATCGCCGCTCAGTCTGCCTTGACCGGTCACCTTGTGTTTACAACATTGCACACAAACGATGCGCCGAGCTCAGTGGCAAGACTATTGGATCTGGGTGTTGAGCCGTTCCTTATTACCGCTACAGTTGAGGGCATTATTGCTCAGCGATTAGTCAGGAAAATATGCGAGAACTGCAAAACACCCTTTGAGCCGAGCGAAGAACAGTTGATGGAATTGTCGCTTAGCCCTGAGGATATCAAAGGGAAAAAGTTTTTCTATGGACGCGGGTGCGACAGGTGCAACAGGACCGGTTACAGGGGTCGAACGGCTATTTTTGAAATAATGGCATTCAACGACCAGTTGCGTGAATTGATTATGAATCACGCCTCAACAAATGTTTTGCGTGGAGCTGCACAGAAGGCGGGGATGAGGCTGTTACGCGACAATGGTCTTGCGGCAATCTATGACGGCCTGACCACAATAGATGAGGTGGTCAAGGAGACGATTTCGGAAGGATAAAAAACTTAAAACTTAAAACTTAAAACTAAAAACTCAAAACTGTTGAAAGATTTTGGAGGTATTTAAGATGCCTGTTTTCAAATATGAAGCACTGGACTCGCAGGGAGTAGCGGTAAAAGACGAGATAGAAGCGTTGAGCCAGAAAGAAGCGGTAAGCAAAATACGCAATATGGGGTATTTCCCCACTAAGGTTCAGTCCAAGGGAGCGGAGAAAAAAGCAGCGGCGAAATCCGCCGTCAGGCCAAAGAGCAGGCGAGGTGCCGGCGGCAAAGTAAAAACCAAATTCGTTGCGCAGTTTGCAAGACAGCTCTCGACGCTTCAGGATGCCGGCCTGCCTATATTGAGGTCGCTGAGGATTCTTGAGGAACAGCAGAAGGCGGGGACATTCAAGCGGGTTGTCGGTTATGTAGCAGACGAGATTGAGGGCGGAGCGACGCTTTCGGAAGCGATGGGCAAATTTCCACGTACGTTTGATAGGCTGACAGTCGGTATGGTGGCTGCGGGCGAAGCGGGCGGCGTTTTGGACCTGATTCTGTCGCGTGTGGCTGACTTTATGG
>CAIYOL010000006.1 GCA_903927855.1 uncultured Planctomycetota bacterium | reverse complement strand
GGCAGGTCGGCGTTTGCACGATTGATCAGGTACTGCTTTCCGTTCTGCCAATCCGGCACAACTTCGTTAGAAGTTTCGGTGTGATAAAAAGCGTTCTGATCGTTGATGAAGTGCATGCGTATGATCGGTACATGTATGGCGTGCTTGAAGAGGAACTCAAGCACCAGAAACCAGCAGGAGGAAGTGCGATCCTGCTCTCTGCGACGCTACCGGCAGTCCAGAAGCAGGAATTGTTCGAAGCATGGCATAAGGGCTGCAACACAACGATTGACACAAATGCGCCCTATCCGCTTATCAGTAGGTTGCCGGTATCGGGAGATTTGTCCATCCACACATTAGACAAATAAGAAATGCCACCGGACCGAGAGGTAGCGGTCCAGATAGTTGTATCGAAAGATATGGAACCGGGAGAGGTCGTTATAGAAAAACTGCTGGCTTCTGTAAAATGCGGGGCTACCATTGCTGTCGTGTGTAACTTAGTACAATCGGCACAGAGACTGGCTCAGAATCTTCGTAAAATCGACTCTGCTCCAGTTGATATTTTTCATGCGCGGTATCGCTTCAAAGACCGTCAAGCCAAAGAGTCTGTTGCAAAAAAATTATATGGCAAAGATGCGCCGCGAACCACCGGAAGAATCCTTGTTGCCACTCAGGTTGTTGAACAAAGCCTTGATTTGGATTTTGACTGGTTGGTAACCCAGCTTTGCCCGGTGGATTTGCTTTTTCAACGTATGGGACGTTTACACCGGCATGAACGAAGCCGACCAATAGGATTTGAGAATCCGTTCTGCACTATTTTAACAAATGATAGCGATGACTTTGCCGCTCACGAGATGATTTATGGAGATGCCAGAATTTTGTGGCGGACCAGAGAACTGCTTAAAAAATGTAACAATTCTATTCAGTTTCCATCAGCCTATCGTCAGTGGATAGAAGCAGTATATGGACGAGAGGAATGGGTAGGCGAATTAGAACCGGATTCTGTAATCGGCAGAAGCTGCGCATTTAGAGAGATGCAAAAACTAATGTGGTACGAAGCCCAGCAACGGGCAACGAACGGAATGAATCAATTTGCCGATACCGATCAAAACGCCGCCAGTCTTACTCGGGGAAAAGAAATGGGGCTGGCTGTTGTACCTATTCAGGCGGGACAAACTGATAAAACCCTATTGGACGGCGAACAGCGTGTTAAAGTAAATGAATTCGAGTGGAGTGAATTACTTAATTTGAATACCATTTCCGTTCCTGCCGGATGGAAAGATTGGCTTCCACGGTTTGAGAACGGATACATATATTTGCCTATGACCCATGAGAGTAATGGCTGGACATGGCAAAAAGGGAAAAACTCGCTGAAATATACGGCCGATTACGGTTTGGAAAAATTGGAGGTTAACGAATGAATTTATTAAAAGACCGATGGATACCAGTGAGAAAAGGATCGCGGTTCGAGCAAATTTCCTATAAAAATTTGCTTTGTTCGGAACAGCCCGAACTCCAAGTGGCATTGCCACGGGATGATCTTGAACTGGCCTGTATTCAGCTGCTTGCTGCAATGACACAGGTGATTTTCATGCCTGCGGAGAAGAAGGAATTGAGAGCAAGAATTCAAACAACACTTACAGAGCGGGAATATGATGCAGGAATAAAAAAGTATGAAGATTGGTTTGATCTGGATCATCCGAAGTGGCCGTTCATGCAAATTCTTGATCCAGGGACAAATGAACCAACCCCGGTACAGAAGCTTTTTCCTGGGTTACCAGCAGGAAACAATCATTCTTTTTTTAATGGAAAAGCCGAATTTGAAAAGGTTTGTCCGTCATGTGCGGCCTTAGGTCTTTTCAACCTTTGTACCCACACACCAAATTTATCCGGAAAACACAAAGGGGGATT
>CAIYOL010000005.1 GCA_903927855.1 uncultured Planctomycetota bacterium | reverse complement strand
TGATATTGTCAAGCTGCTGCTGGAAGCAGGAGCTAATGTAAACGCCAAAGCAACCAATGGGCGCACGGCTTTGTATCTGTCAGCAGATAACGGTCATATTGATACCGTCAAGCTGCTGCTGGAAGCAGGAGCTAATGTAAACGCCCAAAAAGAATACGAATGGTCGGCTTTGATGGCTGCGGCGATGGAAGGTCATACGGATATTGTCAAGCTCCTTTTAGAAAAGGGTGCAGATGTTAATGCCAAAGACTTTGATGGTGAAACGGCATTAGTGGTAGCAAAAAAGAGTGGCCACACGGATATTGTACAACTGCTTAAAAAAGCCGGCGCAAAAGAATGATTCCATTTTATGATTGCATAGAAGGTTTGGGCGGACACGCAGGTCTGCCCCTTACCTTTACTCGTAACATCTACTTAGCTTTAACAGGTGTTCTTGCCATTATGAAGAATGGGAGCGAGGCCAGTTGAACTGCAACCGAAAACACGATAAGGGCGGGCATTGAAATATCATACAAAAGGCCCATTAGGGCACTACCGAGAAACCAGAACAGGCCGAAGCTGGCATTAAATACTCCGTAAGCAGAGGCCCTTTTATCTGCCGAAATCATATTGGCAATGGCCGCTCTCATTATTGATTCCTGCGCCCCCATTCCGATTCCCCATAGCGTTATCCCGGCGATAACGGCATAAGAGCCACCCCAAAAGACAAATGGGGCAAAAAACGAGGACAACAGGACGGCGACTACAAGAACAGGTATTCCTTTTCGGTCGAAGAGCCGACCGAATAAAAGCGCGGCAATCGCATCTATTCCCATAGCAATGGCGTAAAGAACGGGTATCCAGCCGTCGGAGGCGATTGTCTCCTTTTTGAAATGATATGCCATCAGTGGGAAGTCAACGTATCCTGCGGCGACAAGGGACGCAGCACAGAGGTATATCCAGAAAACAAGCGGGAAACCTTTAGTTTTCAGTGGGACTGAACTTTTTTCCAAATCTTTCGGTCGAGGGTAAAGGTGCCTGGCTATCAAAAGGACAGTTATCGCCAAAAGCGCCGGGATAAGCAGTATGCCGAAACTTGCTTTGTAGCCGCCTTTGACGTAGAGGACCACGGCAACGATTAAAGGCCCAAGCATCGCTCCTATCTGATCCATAGCTTCGTGCAGACCAAAGCCCCAGCCGCGTCCGATGTCCTTAGTTGCATGCGAAAGCATCGCATCCCTGCTGGGAGTCCGGATTGCCTTGCCTATCCTCTCGGTAATCATCAATGCCGCGGCAATTTCCCATCGCCCCGCCAGTGCTAAAAGCGGCACAGCCAGCAGATTAACCACATACCCAAGAATCGTTATCAGCCAGTATCTGCCGGTCCTGTCTGCAATATAGCCAGACACAAGCCGAAGTGCATATCCGACCAGTTCCCCTAATCCTGCGATAATGCCGACGGCGGTACCGGTTGCGCCTAAAATGGCGAGATAAGGGCCTGTGATGCTGCGGGCGCCTTCATAAGTCACATCAGCCAGTAAGCTGACTATGCCTAATAGAATGATAAATCTAAAGGCCGTTTTTTTGGGATTTATTTCGTTGTCCGGCACGAGTTTCCTTTCGGCTCTTTTTATTTTTAGAATTCTATCGTGCCGATACTTTAATTGCAAGTTGAACCAAGGTCTGCCACTACTATCCCAGCAGAAGCAGGACGACGAAGAATCCGGTCATTATGACCATTCCAAGAGGGACGCCGAAGACTGCCCATTCTTTGCTTTTTATAGAGAGCTTGCTTGCGCAAATGATATTAGGGATATTGCCCGGAATGAGCATGCCGCCGGCGATGAGCAGACCTGCGAGAGCATCTCTGATAGTTTCTATCGGCATAGCCGGCGATATTTCGGCTGCGGTCAGTGTGGCGTTATCGAGGATGGCGGAGATAATATTCACCCAGTAGAGGGCGACTGACGGAATATGCACGAGGTATTTATCAACAAAGGGAGTAAAGCCGGTGCCTAAAAACACCAGCGCGAGAACAAAAAGATAAACCTTGCCTGTCCTGATGAAAATATCTTTTGTTCCTTCGGGCCTGTCTTCTTTGAGCGCCAGTTTTTTTCCTTCGTGCTTTATCCCGAAAAACAGGGAAAAAATTCCGAGGAGCACAACCAGCGGTATTACCCATTTGCCCAGAAGCTGGAGCAGGAAGAAGAAGTCGGCGTGATAAGGTTCGCCTTTGAGTTTGGAGACGGCGATTGTGGAAAGGGGCTCGCCTATGGGCGTAAGTACGGCTCCCAAGCCGATGGAAAAACAGGCGATGACCACCAGCCGAACTTCCGTGGCCCTGGGAAGCTTTAATACGCTTATGACCTCCGCCAAAATCAATGCGGCAATAATGGCGGTGATGATACTTGAGGACAATCCAAGGCCGACGACGATTATGAAGAAAAGGGTGGAGTATCCAAACTTACCGGCGAAGGCGTGCGTCCATTTGCCGATTTTAGGCCTGATAAATTTGAAAATCAGGCCGGCAACCAGCACCGCTAAAGTAATCTTGATTGGGTCGAGGAGCGCTTCTTTGACCAGATGCCATGACCACAGGCCGGAGATTGTGACGGCAAGACATCCCATAACGAACAGAAATGCCTCGAGCTGCTTTTCAACCCAGTGTACCAAGAAGGGCAAAATCAAGACCAGCCCCATAATGACCGCCAGTCCCGCTATAATCCACATACCTTTGTACTCCTATTGGCCTTTTGTTCTACGGCTGTAAAAAGCGTAAGAATACCAGAATTTTGTCTGCGTGCAATAGTTTAGGCGGCCTGCGGAGTTGACTTTGAGGTCGATTAAATGTAATCTATCTTTCGACCTTGCTCAAGACAGGTTGTTGCGGTCGAGTCGGCCGCCCTTTTCTTTTATCGAAAAAATGAGGACATAATTTGGCAAAGAAGCGAAACTCAGAGGCCCGGGACTTTGCTTTGACCGCGGCCCGACTGGCGGACGAACGAAACTGCAGCAATATTGTAGTTCTGGATTTGAAAGGCAAATCACCAGCCACCGATTACTTCGTAATCGTGACCGGCACGAGCGACAGGCAAATGCGTACCGTGTCCGACGAAATCTGTAAGGCGGCGAGAGAACAGGGCCAGCAGCGTTTCGGCTCGGCCGGCTATGAGCAGGGACGCTGGATACTGCTTGATTATGTTGATGTCGTCATCCACATCTTCGATGCTGAATACCGCGACTACTATGATTTGGAATTGCTGTGGGGCGACGCTAAACGGCTGAAATGGGAAAAGCCGCCGCGAAGCAGGAAGCCGAGAAAATCGCTTAAACAATGAAACCAGTTATTACAATACTTGAGGACAGAATCATCGCCGCTATGAGCGCTGCTGTCAATCAAAGGGATTGTACAGCGCAGGTTCGGCCCTCCACAGACCCCAAATTCGGCGATTATCAGGTCAATGGCGTGATGGCGCTGGCAAAACAACTAAAGACCAATCCGCGCAAATTGGCTGAGCAAGTCGTAGCAAAACTCGACGTAAGTGATATCTGCGAAAAGCCGGAGATTGCAGGGCCGGGGTTTATAAATCTGAAGTTAAAGCCGGATTTTGTTGCTAAGAATCTTCTGGAGATAAATAAAGACGCTGAGCGGCTCGGCGTAGAAAAAGCCGACAAGCCAAAGACTATCATTGTTGATTTTTCAGGCCCTAATATCGCCAAGCAAATGCACGTGGGTCATCTGCGGAGCACAATAATCGGCGACTGTATTTGCCGATTGCTTGAGCTTGAAGGCCATAAGGTCATCCGCCAAAATCACATCGGCGACTGGGGGACGGCGTTAGGAAAAGTGATTTTGGGGCTATGGCATTGGTGCATGGATGAGAAAAAACATCAAAGCAAACTATATTATGCAACTGAGTTAAATGAGCTTAAGGCTTATAAAGAAAATAAAGAAAGTATGATATCTCTCTGTCAGAGAATAAGGGAACGACATGAAAAAGACTGGGAGGAAGATGGTTATCCTATAAGAGGTGATGGGAACAAATACTTTGGTTCATTTCTTGACGAACTCAAGCAAAGAAAAGACGATGAAATATGGGGAAATATAACGGTTCTTTATCAGTATATAAATCTATTGGAAGAATCATTGGTTGGAATGAACTTAATGATTCCAACACGTGTTAAGAAAAAATCTTATAAAAAAGATGAGAATCCTTTCGAGTATATTTCAATACCATACGAATCTCTTTCGCGGCACATAACAACTATGTTACAAAAGATCGATGATAAAGATAATGAACAAGAAAAAGATGCTTGGGAACGTATTAGAGAAATATCATTAAAATATTGCCATGAGATTTATAAAAGGCTCAATGTTAATTTGTCTATGAAAGATGTTCGCGGGGAGGGCGATTATAGAAAGGATTTATTGCCCGTCGTTAGTGATTTGTTAAGACATGATATTGCTGTTAAGTCTGATTGGGCGGTATGTGTTTTTCCAGAGGGATTTAAGGATAAGGAAGGGGAGCCGTTGCCGGTTATAATCCAAAAATCGGATGGGGCGTATCTGTATGCGACGACGGATTTGGCGGCGATTCGATACAGAGTAGGGGAGTTAAAGGCAGACCGGATTATCTACGTAACCGATGCGAGGCAGCAATTACATTTCGAGATGGTCTTCGCTGTCGCGCGGATGGCCGGTTGGGTGAAGCCGGAGACGGAGTTGGTTCACGTTACATTCGGCAGCGTATTAGGTGAGAACGGCAAGCCGTTAAAGACGCGAGAGGGAGAGAATGTAAAATTAAAAGAGCTTTTGGATGAGGCGGTCGAACGTGCTCATAAAGTCGTTAATGAAAAGAACCCCGAACTATCCGGCGACGAAAAAGACAAAATCGCAAAGGCGGTTGGGATTGGGGCGGTAAAATATGCGGATTACTCAAATAATCGCACGAGCGATTATGTCTTCAGCTTTGATAAGATGCTGGCGATGGAGGGCAATACCGCGCCGTATATGCAGTATGCTTATGCCCGGATAAAATCAATTGAGCGAAAGGCACAAACGAGACAGGTGCCTATTGAGACCGAACTTGCCGGTGTTAAAAAGCTGAATATCAGCGAGCCGGCCGAACTTGATTTGGCGAAACATCTGGCTCGTTACAGCGAGGCGATAGAAGCAGCAGCTGTCGATTACAGGCCGAATTATTTGACAAGCTATCTATACGAATTGGCCCAGAAGTTCAGTGTGTTTTATGCGAATTGTCCGGTTTTGGATGCCGGGCCTGATAAAAGGCCGACAAGGTTGTTGCTTTGCGATTTAACGGCCAAAACCATAAGGCACGGCTTAAGTAACCTGCTGGGTATCGAAGTTGTCGAGCAGATGTAGAAGGAACAATAATGAAAATCGTTACGAAAGATTTTCACATAAGCAGTAAAAGCCGTAACCAGATGATAGACATTACGAGCCAGGTTGATTCCGCCGTGGAACAATCCGGCATTAAAAATGGCGATGCAATAGTCTATTGTCCCCATACGACAGCAGCGATAACCATAAACGAAAACGCAGACCCTTCCGTTCCGCACGATATACTTTTGACCCTTTCGGAACTTATACCGCAACATCAGCCGGGCTACCGGCATTCCGAAGGCAATTCAGACGCTCACTGCAAAAGCTCTCTGGTCGGCTGCAGCGAACAAGTTCTAATAAAAGACGGAAGACTCAATCTTGGTACCTGGCAGGGGATTTTTTTCTGTGAATTTGACGGCCCTCGCAGCAGGACTTTTTTTGTTCAAGTCCGTGGAGAATAGAACCCTGAGTGGTTCTCAACTTATTAGTTATAGGCGAGAGGGTTTGGATGTGTGCGCAAAAAAAGGCGAGGTGGTGGAACCGGCTGGGGGGGAAACCGGCATGCCACGCTGCCTCGCCGAGGTTCGTAAGCTGCTTAAAGCAGCTTTATTTCATTATTTAACGTATGAAGGATGAACGCTAACTCTTCCCCAAAAGTCTGTCAAATAAAAAACAAGAAAAACTAAAATTTTTAAGGGAAGACTCCCGTCTCAACCCGTACTTCTTTGATATAACCAATATACAGACAACGACGGCAAAATGCAAGGCAAAAATGGCTTTTTTTCATTTTTTTTGCGGGTTAACACATATCCTAATCATCAGGTAAAATGGCTTGAATACTTGCATTTATTGGAGTAAAGTATAATTGATAAATCTAAATTAGCCTTTTTCTATGTCAAAAATTTTGGAAAGAGTAAAACGCGTAAAAGACACCATTAACTCTACTTGCGCCCACTTTGGCAGAGATCCAGGTGAGGTAAAGCTTGTTGTTGTAACCAAATCCGCGGAAATCGAAGCCATACAAGAAGTCATTCGTCTGGGCTTCACTGAGCTTGGTGAAAATCGGGTTCAGCAGTTAAAGAAAGTTTCCGCTCAGATTACTGAATTTTTGGCCGCAGCCGACGACGATGCGGCTCTGCCGGAAAAGGTCAGTTGGCATATGGTCGGACATCTACAGCGTAATAAGGTTAACCAGGTCTTGCCAATAGTTTCTTTGATACATTCGATTGACACGCTTCGACTGGCCGAAGAAATAAACGCTTTTGCGCCAAAACTGAACTTATGCCCCAAAGTGCTTCTACAGGTCAATACCTCAAACGAACCACAAAAATACGGCGTCCCTGTAGGAGCGGCGACGCATCTGGCTGAGCAGATAGAAACCCTGCCGAATTTGAAACTGATTGGCCTGATGACAATGGCGCCGTTAACGCGTAACAAGGATGTTATTCGCGCTTGTTTCGTCAGGGCAAGAGAGTTGTTTGTTGAGATGCGAGGCGAAAGAATAGTCAGCCCTGAGTTTACTGAACTTAGTATGGGGATGAGTTCCGACTACGAACTTGCTATTGAAGAGGGCGCAACCATTCTTCGTATCGGCTCGGCAATCTTCGCCGGCTAAAAGCCGCGAGTCAAATAAAAACCTAAAATCATTTGAATTACAACTCTGCTCGGACGCTGATAATCTTCCGGGGGCAGAAAAAAACAAAAAAACGCAAAGTGCCTCCCCTAATAAGCCGAAAATTAGCTTGTACCGTTTTCTGTAAGGTGAGTATTGATTCGGCGTGTGGAGAACCCCATTTTGCAGTACGCCGCAAGATGGCAATCCACAAAGTCCTATAACACAAGCGGAGACCTTAAAGAAGGTAACTGAAATGGAAAATTCAGAGCTACTGAGTACCCTTGAAGTGTCAAAAAGCTTCACAGACGTTTTATATCTATCAAACCAGAAGCAGATACCGTTTGAAGTAAAGCGGCTTTTGAAACAGAGGAAGCTTTCTTTCGCAATACGGCCTTTAGACACATTTTTTCAGATACGCGATCGACTGGACCTCATTGGAACCGTTATCATTGATACTGTAGACCTCGATGTCTCGCAGCAGGGGTACCTGTCGCGAATAATCGAATCGCTCGAGATGAATAATATTGGCGTGATTTTGCTTAACGAACGGGCGCAAGTGCCTGTAAAAAGCTTTTCTTTATCGCCGTCAAAGAGCAGTTTCTCTGTGGGCGGCTCAACCGAGTCAGTTTCCACAGATGAGCTGTGGGTCAGAATCAGCTTGAATCTGGCTTACCGCAAGAAAAGTTCGGAAATGGCTGTAAAACCTGCTATGCCGCCGAAGCAAGTTCAGAGGATTTATAAAAATAAACTGGCAGAGCAGCTTATTATGACCGGTGCTTTGGTTGAGAACCTATCTGAGCAGTTTCGTCTGGCCGGTCTTGTTCAGCAGGATTTTTTGCCCGCTCAACTGCCCAATACTGACCGGGTACGATGGGCTACAACCTTTCTGCCGGCTGAGTGGGTCTCGGGCGACATCTACGATATCGTCCGCATCGATGAGCAACACATCGGCTTTTATGTAGCTGATGTGGTCGGTCATGGCATACCTGCAGCACTATTGACGATTTTCCTAAAACAGGCTCTGGTTATGCGGGAGACCATTGATAACAATTACCATATATTCTCACCCGCGGAAGTTATGAAAAATCTCAATGTGCGGCTGGCTAAACAGAAGCTCTCTGGCTATCAATTTGCAACCTGTTGCTATTCTCTGCTGAATATAAAGACGCTGCAGCTGACCTACGCTCGGGCCGGACATCCCTATCCGATTCTTATCAGGCCCAACGAGCGCCCGCAGCAATTGGAAATACGAGGTTCTTTACTCGGAATTTTTGGAAAATCCGAATATACCCAGCAGACTATACAGCTTCAACCCGGTGATAAACTACTGCTGTACTCCGATGGAGCGGAGCCATTTATCGGCAGTCTCGATGACTCAACCGGCTTTAATTTCAGCGAAAAGTTTTGTGGAATAAAAGATTTGCCCCTCATTGAGATGATGGATAAGTTCAGCAACTTTGCGCAAAATCAGCCAGTTGCCCCATCCGAGGTTGACGATATCACAGCTGTTGCTTTTGAAATACTTTAAATCAGCCCAAAACGCCACGGCAACGCTGTAAAATATCACTCCCACCTGCAAGAAGGTATAAAAGCTTAAGCCATTGCCCTTGACGTGTTGGGAAAAGCTCAGAGCTTCATCTAATCTATTCAGAGGCTGTTATTCTTAAAAACATCACGAGACTGCCATAAATTGGGATTTTATCGGCTGATTTGAGTAAGGTTTCTCAATTCGCTGCTTTGACCGGATAGACCTTCAGTTCGCAACCCGGTAAAAATTGTTTGCAAAAGTGCCTTTTGTGGCTATACTCATTAATCTTAATCGATGGCTTCTATTAGGGAAGGATACGGCAATGGCGCAAGAAGATAACGATTTGCAGAAGATAAGCGAGCTTATTAAAATAATGAAACAAAATGAGCTGGTCGAGGTGGAGATAAAGCATGGCGATGACAGAATCTTTCTGAAGCGTTCCCAGCCTCAATCTCCCTTAGGCAGGACTGTAACGGCTGTGCCCGTGGTTGGGACGGACGTTTCAGCTGTTCCTGTTCGCCCTTCCGGCACCCAGCACAAGGAAGGGTTGGTGGAGATAAAATCACCTCTTATCGGGACTTTCTATGCGACCCCCAGCCCTGACTCGAAACATTATGTTGAAATCGGTTCGCATGTTGATTCGCAAACGGTCGTTTGTATAATCGAGGCAATGAAAGTAATGAACGAAATAAAGGCCGAAACCGTGGGAACGATTATTGAGACGCTGGTGTCCAACGGCCAGGCCGTTGAGTACGGCCAGGTGCTTTTCAGAGTCAAACCGGAATAACTATTGATTATTTTACCGTATGTTTTCAAGAATCCTTATAGCAAACCGTGGGGAGATAGTGCTGCGTATCATCCGCGCCTGTCACGAGCTTGGCATTGAGGCAGTGGCGGTTTATTCCGAGGCCGATAAAGATGCTCCGTACCTGCAGTTCGCCGATAAAGCAGTTTGTATAGGGCCCGCTGCTTCAGCCGAGAGTTATCTTAATATCCCCCATATCATAAGTGCCGCTGAGATTACAGATTCCGAGGCGATTCACCCAGGTTACGGCTTTCTTGCGGAGAATGTCAACTTCACCCAGATTTGCCAGGAATGCGGTATAGTATTCATAGGTCCTCCAGTAGAGGCGACGCGTTTGCTCGGCGACAAGGCCCAGGCGCGTCATTTGGCGCGTGAGGCTGAAGTGCCGGTGGTGCCGGGCTCCGACGGCATTGTAGAAGACGAGTCGGAGGCCTTAAAGCTGGCGGATAAAATCGGCTACCCTGTAATGATAAAGGCCGCGTCCGGCGGCGGCGGACGCGGTATGAGAATAGCACATAACGACATCAACTTTAGCTCAGCTTTCGCAGCAGCTAAGGCGGAAGCAGAAGCTGCTTTCGGAAGCGGAAATGTCTATCTTGAAAAGCTGATACTTGAGCCGCGACACGTCGAAGTGCAGGTGGTAGCCGACAACACCGGAAATGCGCTGCACTTTTACGAAAGAGACTGCACCATTCAGAGAAGGCACCAGAAAATGATTGAAGAATCACCTTGTCCTGTTCTCGATGAGCGTGAGAGAGAGGAACTTTGCAATGCAGCTTTGAGGATTATAAAACAGGCCAAATATGTGAATGCTGCGACAGTTGAGTTTATTTTGGACGCGGACAAGAAATTCTATTTTATCGAGGTCAACAGGCGCATTCAGGTCGAGCATCCCGTTACTGAAATGGTTACAGGCCACGATTTGATTAAATGGCAAATAAAGGTTGCCGCCGGCGAACCTATAGAGTTGAGCCAACGAAAAATCAAACACAATGGAGTGGCAATTGAGTGCCGGATTAACGCGGAGGACCCTGCAAATAATTTTACTCCTTCTCCGGGAGTGATTACCAGATATATTCCGCCGGGAGGCCCGGGCGTCAGGCTTGATACTCACGTGTGCCAGGGCTGGACCGTCTCGACAAGTTATGATTCAATGATTGCCAAACTTATCGTTATTCAAAGAACGAGAACCGAGGCTATTGCTACTATGAAAAGGGCTTTACGTGAATTTGTCATCGAGCCGATAAAAACCACCATTCCAGCCTGCCTGAATATTATCTCGCACAACCTGTTCGCCAAGAACAAAATCGATACCGGCTTTGTCGAACGAAACTTTTGAAATCGCAGCTTGTGACTTGGAATGACACCGAGCTGTCACTTTTCCAGCGATGTTAAATCCTCATAGGTTTCTCGTTTTCGGATGATGGAGAATTTGCTGCCGTCGACGAGGACTTCGGCGGGGCGTGGGCGTGCGTTGTAGTTGCTGCTCATAGTAAAGCCATAAGCACCGGCAGTAAAAATGGAAACGAAATCTCCCCGCTTTACCGGCGGCAAAGCCCTATCCTGTGCGAAGAAATCGGCGCTTTCGCAGACAGGGCCGACTACGTCAACGACATCGGTGCCGGTCAATTGCAAATCTCTATCGCGGCGGGTGGGTATGAATTTTTTATCAACTTTTGTCGGCCAAATGAAGTGAAATGCGCCATACAATGGCGGGCGAATCAAATCATTCATTGCTGCATCGACGATAACATATTTTTTCGAGCCGCTGCTTTTCAGATACAAAACCTGCGTTACTAAAATCGCAGTATTGGCCGCAATACTTGCTCCTGGTTCGAGGATAAGTTTTAGATTTTTACCAGCCAGTAGCGGCACAATGGCGGCAGCGTAATCAGCAGCAGTAGGTGATGTTCCAGTAGTATAATCTGCTCCATAGCCGCCGCCCATATCTACCGCTTCAATAGCGAACCCATCGCTGCGCAACTGGTTGATTAAAACAAGCGTTTTTTCCACCGCTTCAACATATGGTTCAACAGTTTTACCGGCTGAGCCTAAATGTATATGGATTGCGCAGAGTTTCACTGTCTTATTTTTCCCGTAATCAGCAAAAACTTTTCGCGCACGTTCGATGTCAACGCCGAACTTGGTTTCCTTTTTGCCGGTGGTGGTGTATGTATGTGTTTTAGGGTCAACATCGGGATTGATTCTCAGCGCGGCTTTGGGTTGTTTCCTCTGTTGTGTTGCCAGCCGAATCAGGTTTTCCATCTCAGCTTCTGATTCAATATTGAAGTAGCTTATTTGAGCGTTTAATGCTTCGATAATTTCCCTGTCGGTTTTGCCGACACCAGCATAAACTGTTTTTGACGGCTCACCTCCCGCTTGTAGGACACGATACAGCTCGCCGCCGCTGACGATGTCGAATCCGCTGCCTGCGTCGGCCATAAACTTCAGGATATTTATATTGCCGCAGGCCTTAACGGAATAGCAAATTGTGGTATCGAGTTCGCTGTAGGCCTCTTTAATTTTTTGCAGGTGTTCCTTGAAGGTGGCCTTGCTGTAGATATAGACCGGTGTGCCAATCTCGGCGGTTATTCTTTCGACATCTGTGTTTTCAGCGAACAGTTTGCCGTTTTTGTAATTAAAGTAGTCCATAATGTTACTCGAAAAATGCGCCTCGATATCGACAATTGATTAGACAGACACTAAGTATATGAAATCCACGGCCAATTGCAAGAAGACAATCAGCGGTGCTGTCTTGGGTTTGTGGGATGGTTGCGTGGAAACCTGAATGCGAAAATCAAATGGAGGGTTCTCTTTATAAGAGAACCCTCCATTGTTACGTAACTTATCGCAGCATTGAAGCTTTGATTGGGTTGTTACGTTATTTCTTCTTTTTCTTCTTGGCTTTTTTCTTTGCTGCTTTTTTCTTCTTTGCCATTATTTTTGTCACCTCCTTTAGGCTAATTGAGTCCTTTCATATTTCAGGTTAGCTTCGTTTATGAAGCTAAGTGACTGTAAAGA
>CAIYOL010000004.1 GCA_903927855.1 uncultured Planctomycetota bacterium | reverse complement strand
ATCTACGCAGCTATTCTGGTCGGCGATTATCCGTTTCGGATTTTGCAGTAAGTGAAACTCGACCCCTTCCTCTTTTGCGTGTTGAATTTCCTCAATTCGTGCGGGCATTTCTTTTTCGCTTCTTCGATAGACCAGATACACCTTTTCCGCGCCGAGCCGAACGGCGGTTCTGGCGGCGTCCAGAGCAACATTACCTCCGCCGATGACGGCGACTTTCTTTGCCAGCGCTATCGGCGTATCGGCGCCTTTGCCGAATTTGTAGGCCTTCATAAGATTTGCGCGGGTGAGGTATTCATTGGCGCTATATACGCCGATGAGAGATTCCCCTTCAATGCCCATAAATTGCGGCAGGCCTGCCCCGACGCCGATATAGACCGCGTCGAAGCCGTCCTCTTTCATAAGCTGCTCGATGGTTCTTGTTCTGCCGACGATAAAATTGCAGATAATCCCGACGCCCATCTTGGTAAGGGTGTCGATTTCCTTCTGGACGATTGCCTTCGGCAGCCTGAATTCGGGGATTCCATAAACCATAACGCCGCCGGGCTTGTGGAACGCCTCGAAAATAGTAACGTCGTGTCCTGCTCTTCTGGTGTCGGTAGCGGCGACGATGCCGCCGGGGCCTGAGCCGATTATGGCGACTTTCATTCCCGTATCAGGCGCGACGGATGGAACGGCATCCTTGGTTTTGTCAAGGTCGGCGACAAATCTTTCGAGCCGGCCGATTGAAACGGCTTTGGTTGGGTCCTTGAATTTTAAGCCGACTGTGCAGGTTTCCTGGCACTGGACTTCCTGGGGACACACCCGGCCGCAGACAGCAGGCAAAAGCGAATTCTCTTTGATAATGGCGAGGGCTTTTTTGAAATCGCCTTCGTTAATGGCGATTATAAAATCCCTTATCCTTATGCGGACAGGACAGCCCTGAACGCAGGGGGCGTTTTTGCATTGCAGGCATCGCATCGCTTCGAGCTTGGCGTGCGTTTCGGTATAGCCGGTCGCTACTTCGTTGACGTTGGTTCTTCTTTGAACGGCGTCCTGGGTGGGCATATCCTGCGGAGGAATTTTGTATCTGTCGGCAGGGGTGAGCTTACCTGTTTTCTGCTTTTCCAAAAGCTGCTGCAGTAATTCTTGTCTTTCTTTTTCGGCCATCTTCATTGCTTGTCACTGGTCTTATCAAGGCCTATTTTGCACCTATGTTCTTTATATATTTCGCTCATCTTTTGTTCGGCGTTTTTATATGCGTTTAATCTTTTTATCATCAGGTCAAAATTGACCTTGTGCCCGTCGAACTCCGGGCCGTCAACACATACGAATTGGGGCCGGCCGTCAAATTCTATTCTGCATCCGCCGCACATACCCGTCCCGTCAACCATAATGGTGTTCAGCGAGACCTGCGTAGGGATATCGAACTGCTTTGTGACCCCGCAGCAGAACTTCATCATTACAGCCGGGCCGATTGCAAAGACCTGATTTGGTTTTGGCTGACGCTGGCAGACCTCTTTCAGCGGCTCTGTTACCAAAGCTTTTCGGCCGTGTGAGCCGTCATCGGTTGTGATTATCAGCTCGTCGCTTAAGGCGGCGAATTCTTCTTCGAGGATAAGCAGCATTTTTGTTCTTGCGCCGAGGATGCTGATGATTTTATTGCCGGCTTTTTTCAGCCCCTTTGTGATAGGCAGCAGCGGAGCGTTTCCGATTCCGCCGCCGACGCAGACGACGGTGCCGAAGTTTTCAATATGGGTCGGTCTGCCCAGCGGCCCCACGATGTTAGTTATTTGGTCGCCTGTTTTCATATCAGCCAGTTCCGATGTGGTTTTGCCTACGCGCTGCCAGATGATGTTGATAGTGCCTTTTTGCGGGTCGGCCTCGGCAATCGTCAGAGGGATTCTTTCGCTGTATTCGCTGCTTATGGCGATAATGACGAACTGGCCCGGCTTCGCAGCGCGGGCAATAAGAGGTGCTTCGACGTCGGCAGTAAAGACGTCATCGCTAAGCTGGCTTTTCGAAACAATTTTATGCGGCACGATTAGATTCTTTCAGCACAAAATCTCAATTTTGTGCGAAAAAGAGTTGCTTGTCAAGATGCGAGTTCTAAATGCTGAACACATCGAAGCCGGAGCCGAACTGCCGCAGATAGTAAAGAGAATAAGCCCGCTTGAAGACAAACAGGGGTAGCAGTATAACGGTGCCGATATAGGGTATAAGCAGCAGCGCGCTTGCGCAGCAGAGGCAGACTCCTATACAAGCGCCGATGAGAATAATCGTTCCTATCACGATTGATATGACAATTTGAAAAAGAATGTACAATGCAAGACGGGCTTTGTTAACGGAGAGAATTGTCAGGAACTCCCGCCAGCCGGCTGTGCAGCTTGCCGTTCGCAGGAACATAATCGGCACGACAAAATCAAACGTAAATTTCTGAACCAGAAAAAGCACTATTGCCAGAACAAATGTAATCAAACCGAGAATTATGACCCCGGGAATGGAAACCACGCCCAGAACAGTTTTGGCTGCCATCATAAAAATAAGCAAAAAAATGCCGAGTACAGGCAAAATCATTATGACGAAACTGATTAGGCCCAGCACGACTCGAAACAGGAAAAGACTATTGCCGTGCGCTCTGAATTTGTGCCAGGGAGCTTTGACCTCTGACTTATTGGTCGCAACACAATGAAGAAACATAAATTTGCCCCGGCTGTTAAGCCAAATGATAAGAATACTAATCCCTATTATTAAGACCGCCACAATTACAGCCAGAGGTATAATCCAGGACAGGTTATCCAAAAGGTATTCTTTCGCCGAGTTAATGCTTTCTGCTATTTTGGCTTGTTGTTCGTGTGATTTGCCGGGTGCGTTCCAATTGCCGCCGCCCCCGCCCCCACCGCCGCCTCCCAGGTATGCCAGCCAGGCGCAGAAGCCGATGATAAACCATTTGCCCATATCGAATGGTTTAAAGAGCATTACCTTTACTCTTTCGATAGCGGGACTGATTGGGTCAATTACGCTTACTTGATTCGGTCGTTCGGGAGTCATAATATGCGTTCTCCAAAATAGGTCAGTCGGAGGTGTCGATTAGTTTTTGTTTCAGCTCTCGCAGCTCTTTGTTGACCGGCCAATCGGCGAAAGCGAGGTAAAACATCATAATAATATTGACTATTGGTATGAGAAATAATAGGCCCAATGCCCAGGTATACCCGGCGTTGGCGAAAATCTTGCAGCAAATCAATAGCTTCACTGCGATGACAGCCATCAAAATAAAGGATGCGATAAAGGCGATGAGAATTACAAGTGCAGGACCTATTCGCTGAATTTCCTGAACCGGAATACAAGAGTTCATATCTTCTCCTTTCAGTTAAGAAAGAATCCATTTGTGAAAGATTGCTTTAGATGCCACGTGCGCAGTATACCGACCAGCCGTCCGTTTGCAAGGGAAAATGTACGTAAGGGCAGACATGCGTGTCCGACCAAACCTGCTCAACACCAGCTATCAGGCCGGGTGATTATCGTATCGCCGATTTTGACTTGACTCCATAAATAAAAAAACCCAGCCTTCCGAAGAAGCCTGGGGCCTGACAGATACTTCCGCCAGGGATGTATATATATTATCGCACATAAAGGCCGTTTGCGCAAACTTTTTTTATAAAATTCAAAAAAACGCAAAAACATCGTTTTTCGCTCTCGTTTCCTCATTGCGGCTTCCAGTAATCCATCCACAAAACCCTCTCGCTTTCTTTATCATTCCCATGTATAATTATATCCGTAAGATATGGGAAAGAAGAACTTATATGAACCTTGAAGCCTTCCTATTATGTGATGCGGCAACGGATCAACAGGGGAAATTAAACGTCTTGGGTGCATTTGATGCTCTATATGCTAAGCAAATGCCAGTAATACATCCGGCTTGTGCTGTCGCAATGAGAGTACGATTTGAGAAAATTGAAAATGGCAGCCACCCGGTAAGAATTCAAATAATTGATGAAGACGGCAAGTCTATAGGTCCTAATCTACAAGCCAATGTAAATGTGAACACTGGAAACGATATGGATTCGACAGTTACGAATCTTATTCTTAACATTCAAAGGCTCAAGTTTGAAAAGTATGGACAATATAGAATTGATCTGGCCATCGATAATCAAATAAAGGGCTCTTTGCCTTTTTATGTTAAAGAAGTTCCAGCCCAAGTCTAACGAGAGGATCACTTAAATTCATCCGCAGTAAATCCTACCAATCCGAAAGCCCGTTGGTTTATCCGGCGGGTTATTTATTTTTTACGTTTTCTTAAAACCACCGCACCGACGCCGAGCAACATTTGAAAACCTGGCATTATGCGGCAGATAAAAATTTTTCGCAAAAACTTTTCAACAGGTCCACAGTTCCCTATTTTCTCACAACAACCTGTTTACCATATTGCTTCCCTTAATGCCAATGCTGCTGCAAACAACCAAATTATTGTGATGGGATAGAAAGATTGCTGACGTGAGTCAGGTAAAAATACTGGCAAGCATGATAGGTATAAAACGTCGAAGGAGGCAGACCCATTGCCTGGAAGGGAGAAGGCAGTTCTGCAATTATACGCATACCTAATTCCTTAT
>CAIYOL010000003.1 GCA_903927855.1 uncultured Planctomycetota bacterium | reverse complement strand
GCTTCTCCGCCAATAATTTGGATGTTTCATTCGCCAGAACGGCGGGACAACTTTCCAGTGCAACATTTACGTAAAAAGGGTAACAATAAGTAACGGCGTAGATTATTTGCCAAAAAGTTGGGAGCTCAACCCTTCCCATCTTTTTCTTTTCCCACTAACCGCTCAGCGCCTTCTGCGTTAAAAAATTTCTGCCTGTCCTGTGAGATGTGTCTTTCACTATCTCACCGGGGTGTTAACTTAGGCAACTTTTACCCAAAAAATTTTTCGAAGAGCAGCGAAGATCCTTGACTGTTGCTCACTTGACTTTCTGTCGGGGACCCACTTAATTTTTTTATTTTTCCCCCTTTTTGTACCTTTTTTTATCACTTTTGGTACTGTTTTTCACAAGTTTTGCCCCTGTTTTGCCTCATTTTGCATACGTTTAGCCATAGTTTTAACACATTTCCACAGCTTCGGAATTTTGACTTAAACCCTTGACTTGTATAGACTTAAACGCAAAAACCCTATTTTTTCTCGGGTTGCCCGGATTTGTCTTTTTTGGCAGGTTTCACTTTAGTTTCGGGTTCTTTCTTTGAGGTGTCCTTAGTGGTGGTGGTCGTTTTTTCGCTTTCTTTGTCTTTTTTATAACCCTCGCTCCTGTAATCAGTTTCGTAAAACCCGGAGCCTTTGAAAATCACCACGGAGCCGGAGCCGATGAGCCGTTTGAGTTTGTTCTTGCCGCATTTAGGGCACTTGCGAAGATTTTTTGCTGTTATATATTGGAGCTGTTCGAACTTGTGCCCGCAACTTTCGCATACATAATCATAGGTAGGCACAGGACTTACTCCTCACTCACTGTTTCGTCTTTTGTCTGCTCTTGCTCCGAAGGCAGTTTGTTAATAATCACCCTGCTCGGCCGAATGATTCTGCCGTTGAGCTTGTATCCTTTTTGGAACTCTTCGAGCACGATGTTTTCCTGCTTTTCGGGTTCAGTCTTATGTGATACTGCCTCGTGCATAGAAGGGTCGAATTTGGCGCCGAGGGCATCAACGCGCTCTACGCCGTGAGATTTGAGGATACCGAGGATTTGGTCGTAAACAATCCGTATGCCCTTTATAAAAACATCTTTGCTTTCCGCCGATTGGGCGTTTTGAAGCGTATGCTCAAAATTATCCAGAGCAGGCAAAAGGGTCTTTATGATTTTTTCCTTTTCATAAGCAATGGTATCAGCAGTCTGTTTGGCTGCGCGTTTTTGAAAATTCATATAGTCGGCGCTAACTCGCTGCAGTTTGCCGAAAAGCTCATTCTTTTCTTTTTGCAGAACCTCTATCTGTCGGCGAAGCTCTTCCGGCCCGCCGCTTTCAGCTTTAGATTCGACAGGCTCACTACCGGTCGGCTCTTGCTGCTCTTTCGGTTTTTCTTTTTCCTTGTGTTTCATCCGTGGTTACCAAAATATCTTTTCAGTTTCTCAAAAAAACCTTTGGACTGCGGGTAAACGCTTTTATCTTCTGTCTTGGCGAATTCTCTTAACAGCTCCTGCTGCTTTGCATTTAACCTTGCGGGCGTTTCGATAATGACCTGAACAAGCTGGTCGCCGCTTCGGTGGCTGCGAATATCCAGCAGACCCTGCCCTTTGATTCTGAAGATGCTGCCATATTGGGTGCCGGGCGGTATTTTCAGATGTTTGGCGCCATTCAGGCTCGGAACTTCTATCTCTGTCCCGAGGGCAGCTTCGGTAAAGCTTATAGGGACAACCGCCACGACATTATTTCCATCACGCTGCAAAAATTCGTGCGGCTTTACTCTGACGTAACAATACAGGTCGCCTCTCGGCCCGCCGCTGCGGCCGGGTTCGCCTTCGCCGGCAACCCTTACACCCTGGCCCTCGTGAACGCCGGCCGGAATTTTAACATTTACAATTCTCTTCTTCGGTATTCTTCCGGTACCTTTGCAGTTCTTACAGGGGTTGG
>CAIYOL010000002.1 GCA_903927855.1 uncultured Planctomycetota bacterium | reverse complement strand
GCGAAGACCAAAATCGCAGATACCTTTGATTATACGGTATTGATGGCACCGGTGCCTGAGCTGCTGGCTGATTCGGTCAAAAACGCCGCCGCACACGGCATTATAAACATATTCGCAGGACTACCCGCAATCGTTACCGCGAAAATAAATCTCGACGCTTACATAGAAAAGCAATTGTATTTTGTTGGCACCAGCGGCTCCGTTCTCGAGGATATGAAACAAATGCTGGCGAAAGCCGAATCCGGCCGGCTCGACACCAATATCTCCGTCGGGGCTGTTTGCGGGCTCGATGGTGCTATTGATGGAATTCGGGCGGTTGAAAATAGAGCAATAGCTGGTAAAATCATCGTATATCCGGCCTGCAAAGGTTTGGCTCTTACGCCGCTGGCAAAGTTGAAGGAAAAAATGCCGCAGGTTGCAGAGTGTCTCAATAACGGATTGTGGACAAAGCAGGCAGAAAAAAAATTGCTGGAAAATTTCACGGGCTGCGTAGATGAATAAAGCCTTGGCGGATTTGATAAGGATATCAAACATCACGGGCAAAGACTCTGCCCTCATTCAGGGCGGCGGCAATACATCCGTAAAAACACCCGACGGCAAGTTTATGTATATCAAGGCCAGCGGCACGAACTTGAAAGATATGGACAAACACGGCGGATGGTGCAAGCTGCGTCTGGCTCCGGTTCTGGCCATTATAAAAGATAAATCAATCACCGCCCTTAGCACTCAGGAAAGGGAAACTAAAGTCATCAAGCGATTACTCCTTGCCTGCGATAATAAGGCCTCCGTAGGCGCTCGGCCGTCAATTGAAGCGCACTTGCACGCTATGCTCGGTAAGTGCGTGATTCATCTGCATCCGGTTGCGGTGTTGTCTTTCGCCTGCGCCAGAAACGGCCGAGCCGAGCTTGAAAAACTGTTTAAAAATGAAAAGTTCCCTCCCCTTTGGGTCCCTTATGCACACCCCGGATTTACGCTCGCAAAGAAATTTGCGAAATTAAATGCTGATTATCAAAACCGGTTCGGCAGAAAACCCGCCGTTCTTTTCCTGCAAAAGCACGGGCTTCTCATTTCTGCCGACAGCCCGAATACTGCTCTGCAATTGCTGCGCAGCGTCATAAATCGCTGCGCCGGCAAACTAAAATGGCCGAAAACCGCCAGGACAAAACCGCCGAATCAGCAGATTATTGCTGAAATGACATTGCGCATTCGCAGTGCGCTTTATAATGCCACCGGACGCTCCGCCGTAATCAGCCACTTTTATGACGATGAAATTGCAGCATTTTGGCACCAAAAAAATGCACAGAAGCTTCTTACGCCGCCGGCCTTGACACCCGGTGAATTGCTCTACGCCAACGGCCCTGCGATGTGGTTAGAAGATTGTAATTCAAAAAAAATCGCACGCAAATTGACCAGGCAAATCAGAAAAGGTAAAAAGCCTCCTGCTGCTCTTCTGGTTAAAGGCGCTGGACTTTTCGTTGCTGCAGCGGATAAAATCGCTCCTGCCGTCAGGGACACTGTAAAAAATTCCT
>CAIYOL010000001.1 GCA_903927855.1 uncultured Planctomycetota bacterium | reverse complement strand
TGACTGTAAAGAAATTTGTTAAACGAAACATTAATAGTCATCTTATATTTTTTATCGTCTAAATGTTTGGAAATTCTTCATAAAAATTTTTATCATCGATGTTTTACATAACCTCTTGTATCGTTTATCATACTTCTCAATGAGACGGCGAAATTTGTTTTTGTTGTAACGAAAGTTTTTGTTCGGGCTCCTGTTGTAGCTGAAGTTTTTGCTTGCGTGGAGAAATTTTTTTTGTGATTATTCGTGTTAAAGCCGTTTATTTCAATGTATTTGGCGGTTTTGCCGCTTTTGATTGTGAGAGAAGTATTTCTCGTTTTTGTCAACTATGTATATTTTTCAGGTGTTGCGAAATGTGTAAATCGGATGAAAGTTAATTTACTTTTTAGGGATTTTTGCCGTTTGTTCACGTTTTTTATCAGTTAAAGTTTTTTTAATTTTTTTGTAATATTTTTTCAATAATCCACAATTTGGCTGTTAGTTTTTTATGGTAGAGAAAAAAATAGCCTTGTTCGGTGGTACATTCGACCCTATTCATCTGGGCCATACTGCTGTTGCAGCAGCAGCCGCAGAGTATATCGGCGCAGAGAAAATCTTCTTCATTCCTGCAAAGCGCTCGCCTCTCAAGGATTCTTTCCCCGAGGCAAGTGATGATGACCGGCTGGCGATGATAGCCCTTGCAATTGCCGACAACAAGAAATTCCAGTTGAATGATTATGAATTGAGAAAACCCAGACCCAGCTACACTTTGGAAACCGTAAGGTACTTTCAATCCGAGTACGGCGGCCGGGCCTTAATTTATTGGCTCATTGGTGCTGATAGTATTTATGAACTGTCGCGTTGGTACGGAATTGTAGAGCTGATTGACGAGTGTAATTTATGTGTAATGTTCAGGGCTGGTTTTGAGCCGCCGGATTTCGCCAAATTTAAGGATGTCTGGGGTGCTGCTCGTGTTGAAAAACTTCAGCGAAATGTTACCCCAACGCTTCTGATTGATATAAGCAGCACCGAAATTCGAAGTAGATTAGCTACAGGCCGCGACGTGGCTGGTATGCTTGCGCCACAGGTTGCTGACTATATCCGCGAACATGGTCTCTATAAGTCAGGGAGCGACGGTTAATTAATCGCTTTGTATATTTTTTACTGATTCTTTGAGCCAGTTGTACCACTCGGCCATACCTTGGCCGGTCTTGGCCGACACCTGGAAAATTTCAATGTCTTTGTTTAGTTTGTAGACGTCGTTTTTAACGCGTTTGATGTCGAAGTCTACCATCGCTCCTGCAAGCAGGTCAATCTTGTTTATTAGCAGTGCTTTTGACTTTGCGAATATTGCGGGATACTTTGCGGGCTTGTCATCACCTTCCGCCACCGATAGCACAGCTATCTTGCCCCACTCGCCCAGTTCGAAAGCCGTTGGACAAATCAGGTTCCCAACGTTCTCTATGAAAATTAAATCCAGGTTACTGATGGGTAGATTCTTTAATGCGCTGCTTACCTGGGCTGCTGATAAATGGCATGAACCGCCGGTTTCTATCTGAACTGCCGGTGCTTTGGTTGCTTTTATTCTTTTAGCATCGATGTCGGTTTGAATGTCACCTTCGATGACGCCGATTTTAATTTTGTCTTTCAAGTCGTTTATTGTTCTGACCAGAATCGTTGTTTTGCCCGACCCCGGAGACGATATCATATTCAGGCACAGCTTTTTCTGTTCAGCCAAGAATTGATTGTTTCTGATGGCGTATTCTTCATTTGCGATAAGGATTTTCTTGCCGATATCGATTTTTTTTCTCATTGCATCACTCCGTTTCAAATTCTATTTCTTCAAGCATCAGCGGCGCATCGGGCAATAAGTCGAACTCCTCGCTTTCACACTTCGGACATTTCGGCCGGCAGAGTTCAAAGTCGAAGGTTTCGCCGCAATTCCTGCATTTGCACTGTATCAGCTTATGTTCTATCTCCAGTCTCATACCTTCGCACAGTGTGCCTTTGGCTATGGTCTCGAAGGCAAAGCGGAGTATTTCATCGTTGATGGTGTTGAGCGTCCCGCAGCTAATTTTTGCCCAGACCGGCTTTGCGTTTTGTTTTGTGCTTTCAGCGGAAATTGTCGCCAGCAAGCTCTCTGCAACCATTGTCTCATGCATCAGCATATCCTCGGCAGTTCGCGTCCGTATGGCATTTGTACGATTCTCTTTCCGCCGATTTTGGTTGTTATTTCCACCGTAGGCACATCGCTGACTTTTACAACCTCCCCGATTATACTCGCTTCTTTGCCAAGCTCGTTTTTTTTGCAGATGTTCAGGCAGTCATCGGCTGACTCTGCTGAGACGACCGCAACAAGTTTGCCTTCATTTGCAATGTTGAGCACATCGAAACCCAGCATATCAGCCGCCGCCTGCACTGTTGGATTGATTGGTATGTCGGCCTCGTTGATTTCAATGCTCAAAGCGATTGCCCGGCAGATTTCGTTGAGTGTTGCGGCCAATCCTCCGCGCGTCGGGTCCCGCATAAATTTTACTCTCTCGCTGCTGCCCAATAGCTGTTGCGCCAGTTTAGCTATACTTGCGCAGTCGCTTTTCAGTTTCGATTGAAATTTAATGCCTTCCCGCTGTGAGATGATGGTCATACCATGGTCACCTATCGTGCCGTTGATAATAATTTTATCGCCCGCCGAGATTCTGTTGAAACCTAAATCCACGCCAGCTAATCGCGTTCCAATCCCCGCTGTATTTATAAAAATTTTATCAGCTGCGCCGGCTTCGACCGTCTTGATATCGCCGGTAACAATATCGACATCGTTTTGGTGGGCTGTTTCGCTGATACTGGCTAAAATCTTATCCAAAAGTTTGAATTCAAAACCTTCTTCGATTATAAGCGACAAAGACAGGGCAACAGGCACCGAGCCAGCGACTGCCAAATCGTTTATCGTCCCGCAAACGGCCAGTTTCCCGATGTCTCCGCCGTTAAAAAACAACGGTTTGACGACGTAACTATCCGTTGTAAAACATATCGAGCCGGAAGCGAGATTCAACTTTGCCGAATCGGCCAGTTCTGCGAGAGCGTCATTTCTGAATTTTGGCAGAATGT